>CANNNN010000234.1 GCA_947506075.1 Methylococcaceae bacterium | reverse complement strand
GAATGGCTAAGGTAAAGCAAAAAGTGTCAGGTTGCTTCAGGACAGAAATCTATGCGCAGGCTTATTGCCGAATATCGAGCTATCTGCAAACGATGGCGAATAAAGGTTATAACCCGCTTATTGCCATTCAAATGGCATTGGCTGGCGAATTGGGGACTATACCGGGCGAGTAGTTACCTTTTTTGTTAATCTGAATTCTTCAATTATCGCCCCTCGCAGGTAATTTATTAATCTTCGAATCTGCGGCCTTCTTTTTTCTAATTGCTGCGATTATTTCAACAGCCCTAAAAGCCTTTCCCAGTCAAACGATGCGCCCGGATCGGTTTTTCGTCCGGGCGCAATATCGCTATGCCCGGTTATGCGTTGCGTCGACAGCTTGGGATAGGTTTCAAGCAAGGCACGGATCACTCCCGCGAGCTGCTGATATTGTTGATCGGTATAGGCTATCAGCTCTGTGCCCTCAAGTTCTATGCCAATAGAAAAATCATTACACCGTTCCCGCCCCTGATAAACTGACTGTCCCGCATGCCAGGCGCGTTTGTTAAAAGGGACATATTGCACGCAGCTCCCATCGCGTTTGATCAACACATGTGCAGATACCTTGAGTTGATACACGTCCTTGAAATAGGGGTGTTCCGTGGGATTAAGCCGATTGCAAAATAGCTGATCTATATAATGATTATCAAATTCGCCGGGCGGAAGACTGATACAGTGAATGACCAGTAATGAAATATCTTGCGGGTCAGAGCGGTCATCATAATTGGGCGTAGCGCCTAGTGTAATATCGGTTAACCAGTTCTGGTCTATGTTCATGGCTAGTCTTGGGAAGTAAAAAACAGGGTGAAACAGAATATTCAGTCTATTATTAGTCAAAATACGATTGGGGTGCCAGATTATGACTAACTTTTTTAAATGACAGTGGAAATATTGCAATGGACGACCGGCAACAGATAAATTCAGGTTCGAAACCAGCAAATATGGCTGATATTTCAAGGGAAATAAAGGCAGTTTTTTTTGAGTATTTTGAGCCTGTGCTTGATGATTGTTGTATGCGAATTGATCTTGAATTGGGTGTTCAATTAGGGAAAAATCGCGAAAAATTCAGCAAAGAGCAATACATAAAATTACTTGAATATCTGCGTTCAATTCGAAAAGAACTTAAGCAAAATTATTTGCTCAAAGTTCATGATATTTTCAACGGCATGTATCAACAAGCTGCGAGCAACCAGCCGGGCGGAATTGATTTTTCTAAAGTATCGCTAAGCAGTGATGCTGCAGTCAAGGAAAGTCATGCTGTTGCCCAGATTATTAGCGAATGCGAGCATTTGTTTTATGAAGAATTGGCCAGCTTTAATAAGCATCTTGCACGGTCGCAGGGTAAGCATACGATTGCTGACAGTCAAAATCCTATATTCCCTGACAAGTTGATGCGAGCCTTGGTCGAGTCCATTCAGCCATTGAAATTAAACACTGACTGTCGGATTGCCCTGTATAAGATATTTGAAGCGAATGTCTTTAGTCAGCTGGGCTTTATTTATCGTGAACTGATTAAACGCTGCGCAGTACCAGTCGCGCAGCCGTTATACCGGGTGGGCGAGATTAAGGAAATGGATGAGCCGGCTTTAACAGGCGTCGAGCCGTGCAGTGCGGAATTCAGGCTATTGCAGGAAAAACTGTCGCTATGGCGAGAGCTTCATACGCCTTCGGCTTACGATTTGACTTCTGCTCTCCCTGCCGCATTTTATGAACACTTTGAAATATTAAATGCGTTGCAAGTTCTTCAGCAGTTTAATGAGGACCTGGATGCCGGGGAAAAGATGCCGGTGTTAAAATGGCGAGTGCTTAAAAAACTTGAGGAACTAAGTTTTAGTGATAAGGTCAAAAAGCTGGCCCAACAGGATGAGGACGTGCTGGATTTAGTGGCCTTAATTTTTAGTGAAATAGAGCGGGATGAACTGCTTCAGGATGCTGTAAAAAAAGTTATTTTACAGCTCGAAATACCGCTGGCTGCAATCTCTGTTGGGCGGTACAGTATTTTTTCACTAGCGGATAATTCGGTCAGGCAGTTACTCGATGATTTGTTTGCAGCTGGACTGTTTTTAAATGTGGATGAACATGATGAGCTATTAATCCTGCAGCGTATTGTCAGCACCGTTAAAAAGATGAGCAAGGAGAGTGGCGTTGTATTTTCTGGCTGGACTAAAGAGGCAGATGAGTTTTCGAGTTTTTTATCCAAACAAAATCAGCGTAGTCAGGTTATTGAGCAGAACATCAGTCAGTCGATGAATAAGCAACAGGAAGTGGAGTCGGTCAGAAAGGTCGTCTTTACCCTCATTGAAAATAGCATGAAGGGCAAAGCGCTGCCGACAGCGATAGTAGAGTTTCTGCGTAATGTTTGGTCGGAGGTGTTGCTGGATGTTTATATGCATAACAATGAACAGCCGGAAAGGTTGGAAAATACGGTACAGGCCATGGATGACCTGATTGTAAGTGTCATACCGCCAGCAAATGATGACCACAAAAAACAAATATTAAAATTGTTGCCGGGGCTGATTGCAGAATTAAGAAAAGGCTTGAAGCAGATTTCATACGATAAAGCGGCGCAGTCACGTTTTTTTAAAGATCTGGCCGTATGGCATATTATCCTAATGGATAAAAAGGAAGCTAAACAAGCGATGGTTGACGACACTGCAGTGCCTGAGAAAATGGATGCTGTAGCTAGCAACAGCTCGGAACTGGCTAAGAATCTTACGGTAGGCAGTTGGGTCGAATTTACTTCGGAATCTCTTAAATACTGGGGCAAGCTGCTTTGGAAAGATGCCGCAATGGAAAATATGCTGTTTGTCAGGAAAAACGGAGAGAAAATGTTTGAAATTCAAGCAAACGAGTTGGAAAAAAAACTGCGACTAGGCCAGGTCGCCCTTGTTAAGCTTGATCCGCGAGGGATCACCGAGCGCGTGCTTTCAGAGTTGCTGGGCTTATGAAGGGATATTTCGACATAGAAGAAATAAAGCGCTACCTCGAAGAAGACATCGGTCCCGGCGATATAACTGCAGCGATCATTCCTGTAGCCATGGCGGCCGAAGCCGAAGTGATTACGCGGGAGCCTATGGTGCTTTGCGGTCAGGCCTGGTTTGATGCGGTATTTAAAGTGCTGGATGCCAACCTTACTATCAACTGGCTGGCGACTGAAGGTGAGGCAGTCGGCAAAGATACGGTTTTATGCAAGCTTGGCGGTTCGGCCAGAAGCCTGCTGACCGGCGAGCGTACCGCGCTGAATTTGTTGCAAACCTTGTCGGCTACCGCAACAGTTGCCAGGCGCTATACTGAGGCAGTGTCCGGCACTGGCTGTAAAGTACTGGATACCCGAAAGACTATTCCTGGCCTTAGAAATGCCCAAAAATACGCAGTTGCCTGTGGCGGTTGTTATAACCATCGGATCGGCTTATATGACGGGGTCTTGATCAAGGAAAATCATATTATCGCGGCCGGCTCGATAGCTCAGGCCATCCGGATGGCGCGTGAACTGACGACGGTTCCCGTCGAAGTGGAGGTCGAATCGATGCCGGAATTTCTGGAGGCTGTAAAGGCCAAGCCTGACCGGATTATGCTCGATAACTTCAGTCTTGAAGACATGGGCGAGGCGGTGAGATTAAATGCCGGAGCCATAGAGCTTGAGGCATCCGGCAATATCGAACTGGACACTATCAGGTCAATCGCAAAGACCGGCGTTGATTACATTTCGATCGGTGCGTTAACCAAGCATGTCAGGGCGATTGATTTATCGATGCGCATTAAACTGGTGCGCTAGCTTGATCGAAAACGCCGAAACCTTGCTTAAACAGATCAGTCACGGTGTCTATGTGATCGGCGTAGGCGTCGGCGAACAACAAAACGCCTTCACAGCGGCCTGGGTGATGCAGGTGTCTTTCGATCCCTTATTGCTGGCAATCAGTATCAATCCCAGGCATTACTCCTATCGTTTATTGGAGGCTAGCGGCGTATGTGCGGTTAATGTTCTGGGCCGGTATCAATATGCGCTAGCCGAACATTTTGGCCGTTCAGCTAAGGACAAGATGGCTGGATTTAGCTGGCAGGCAGCTCAAACCGGCGCACCGATATTATCTGAAAGTCTTGCATTTTTTGACTGCCAAGTCTGCCATTATACCGAGGCCGGAGATCATAAAATTGCGGTGTGCAAGGTGGTTGCAGCGGGAATGCTTAATCAGGGGCAGCCATTGGTGTATAGCCAGACTGGCGATATGGATGGCAGCCGTGGGTTATACGAATAGTTTGTTATTTTTCGAGGTTAGTGGGGCTTTTGTATTTAATGGCACCGACAGCTGATTAGCCAATGCGTTTAAGCAAACGCTAAGTTTCGGCCGGAACAGGGCAGGAAAGCTTGGTGTATAATGAAAATTTTATGTCAGAAAGGACCAACAATGGAAGCTTACCCCAAAAAAACCTGTTCGATAG
>CANNNN010000233.1 GCA_947506075.1 Methylococcaceae bacterium | reverse complement strand
GATCATAAAACCAGCCGGTTTTTTGTCCACCCAGAATATCGATTTTAAATTGCGCGCCGTTTTCTTCGATAATCAGCGGGGCGGGGAGTGTGCCATAAGCTATTTCTGATTCCAGGCTTAAGCCTTCCTGTGTCCGTTGGCTGTTGTCATTTTTGAGAATAATGGCCTGGGGATTTATCAGTTCAATCAATGCGGCAAACAGTGCCTCTTTACGCTGATCGATGCCGGCGGTAGTAATTTGCACCGACAATACTGAACCGAAACGATCGATGACCAGTCCGGGCAAGCCGTCGCTTTCACCAAAAATCAGGCGATAATAAGGCTTGTCGAAGAGTTTTTCGCGCAATGCCAGCGCGGTAGTCAAGCGCTCTTTAAAGAAGTTGGCGCCGCATTTCAAGTTGGCTTTTCTAGACAGTAATCGAGCGCATATCAGGGTTTGCGGATTGATATAGGCGGTGCCCATCACCTTACCGTCGGCGCTTTTTACCTGCACCAGATCGCCAGCGGTAAACTGTTCCAGCGGTGAGCGTTGGGTGTCGACTTCGTTGCTGAAGACCCATAAATGGCCTTTGCGCAGACGCTTGTCTTCGTTCTTTTTTAAATAAATTTCTGGATGAGCCATAGGTGTTAAATGAGTTATAAAAAATATAAATGCCGTGTAATAGCAGGTGGATGACGCTGATCAGACGGTTTTAACGGATTTATAAAAAGCCGTCAGAGCGGCCTATTGGTCAGTCAACATGACCATTTCCATGATTTATCAGTGCTTATCAGTCAAATCCGTGCCGTCCGTGTTCTATTATTCTAAGTGCTGAATAGAATTATGGTATGCCGGACAGATTAGCGCTTGATACCTTCAAGCCTGATCCAGTCTTCCTGCTGCACCGGTGCTTCAAATATGATGTATTGCCGATAAGCATTCATCACCGACTCGGCCTGCTCATGCAGTATGCCGGATAAAACCAGATGACTGCCGGATGCTACCAGATTTGAAATTTGTTCCGCCATCTCAATCAAGGGTTTTGCCAGGATATTGGCTAGCACCACGTCCGCCTGAAACGGGGTGAACTGTTCCGGCAGATAGCAGGAAATTTTATCCTGCACCCGGTTTTTCAACGCATTGCTCAGGGTTGCGGTGATGGCCTGCGGATCTATATCGACCGCATGAGCTTCCTTGGCATCCAGTAAAATAGCCGCGACTGCCAGTATGCCTGAGCCGCAGCCGTAATCGATGACAGTTTTTCCGGCAAGGTCATGGCTGGCCAGCCATTCCAGGCATAAGGCTGTGGTCGGATGCGTGCCGGTGCCGAAAGCAAGTCCCGGATCCAGAGTCAGGCAAACCGTGCCTGACTCGTATTGTTCCTGATCGGTAGGGCAAACCCAGAGTTTGTCGGCAAACTTCATCGGCTTGTAAAATTCCATCCAGGCGCGTTCCCACTCCTGATCTTCGATGATTTCATGCCGATAGTTGTGCAATTGTTCGGCTTTGAACGTGGCGTAAACCTGATTTTTGATCAGCTCCGGTTCTGCATCCAGTTCATATAGCGCAATGACTTCGGTATTGCTCCAGATCTTGGTCTCGCCGATAGCCGGTTCGTAAATCGGTTCGTCTTCGGCGTCCATGTAGGTAACCGAGACTGCGCCGAGTTTGTCGAAAAAGTCGGCAAGCCGGGGAGCGAGGTCTTCAGTGGTAATAACAGAAATTTGGTGCCAGGTCATAGTACAAGATTTTACAAAAGATAAAGAAAAACGCCAGAGCGCGGATTACGCGGGATGACACAGATTTTTTTCTGAGCTTATCTGTTTAAATCTATGTCATTTATTTACTAATTTTTAATGATTAGCCTACCTTGCGTGGATGGGCAATGCGGAATTAAGCGGAAGTAGTTAAAATTAAATCAGTATAAATCCGCTCAAATTCGCGTCATCCGTGTGTTCTGGTTTTTTAATAAATCCCCAGCTTTTTTTCGAGATAATGAATATTTTGCCCGCCTGCTGCAAACGCGCTGTCGTTCATAATGTCCTGCTGTAGCGGGATATTGGTTTTAATGCCGTCGATGATGATTTCGCTTAATGCGGTGTTCATCCTGGCAATCGCGCTTTTGCGGTCTTCACCGTGGGCGATCAGTTTGCCTATCATCGAGTCGTAATAAGGCGGCACTTTATAACCATTGTAGATATGAGTCTCGCAACGGATACCAGGGCCTCCTGGCATGTGGAACTGATCTATGGTGCCGGGGCAGGGCATGAAGGTTCTGGGATCTTCAGCATTTAGTCGACATTCAATCGCATGCCCCGTAATTTTTACCTGATCCTGCGTGATCGACAAGTGTTCACCCGCAGCAATGCGCAGTTGTTCCTTGACGATGTCGAAGCCGGTGATCATTTCGGTGACCGGATGTTCGACCTGTACGCGGGTGTTCATTTCGATGAAATAGAACTCACCTTTTTCATACAAAAACTCAAACGTGCCCGCACCTAAATAGCCGATGTCGACACAGGCCTTAGCGCAACGCTCGCCTATGGTTTTTCGTTGCTCTTCAGTGATGCCGGGCGCGGGGGCTTCTTCAACTACTTTCTGGTGACGGCGTTGCATCGAGCAGTCACGTTCACCTAAATGTATCGCGTTACCATGGGAGTCGGCCATGACCTGGAACTCGATGTGCCGTGGGTCTTCGAGGAATTTTTCCATGTATACGGTAGGGTTGCCGAAAGCCGAACCTGCTTCGGCCTTGGTCATCGCTATCGCATTGATCAGCGCCGCTTCGGTATGCACGGTACGCATGCCTCGGCCCCCTCCGCCACCTGCAGCCTTGATGATAACCGGATAACCGATTTCAAGAGCCAGCTTCAGGTTCTTCTTGTTGTTATCCGATAGCGGGTCGTTGTTGCCGGGAACGCAGGGGATTCCGGCGGCCAGCATGGCTTTCTTGGCGGAAATCTTGTCGCCCATCATGCGGATGGTTTCTGCATTCGGACCGATGAAAACAAAGCCGCTTTGTTTTACTTTTTCTGAAAAATCGGCATTCTCCGACAAAAAGCCGTAACCGGGATGTATGGCTTCGGCGTCGGTTACTTCCGCTGCGCTGATAATGGCTGGAATATTCAAGTAGCTGTCTGCGGATGCGGCAGGACCTATGCAAACCGATTCGTCGGCCAGGCGCACATGTTTTAGATCCCGATCCGCCTCGGAATGCACGGCAACAACCTTGATACCTAATTCTCTGCACGCACGTAAGATACGCAGTGCAATCTCGCCTCGATTGGCGATAACGATTTTATCGAACATGAGTTCCCCTGTTGGTGTTATTCAATGATGAATAATGGTTGGCCATATTCGACAGGTTCGGCGTTTTCAACCAGGATTTTAGTGATTGTGCCGCTTTTATCGGACTCAATCTGATTCAGGATTTTCATCGCCTCAATGATGCACAAGGTATCGCCGACCAGGACGGATTGACCGACTTCGGCGAAAACTTTGGTGCCCGGTGAAGCCGAACGATAAAAAGTACCGACCATCGGTGATTTAACAATATGCCCGGTTATTTGTTCTTCTGCTGGAGCTATTGCAGATGCAACTGAGGCGGATGTTATGGAAATCGGCGCAGGGGCATAGGCTACAGCAGCCGGAGCTGCGGAATAACGGCTGATGCGGATGGACTCTTCACCTTCTTTGATTTCAAGTTCGGCAATGCCGGATTCCTCGATAATCTCGATAAGTTTTTTTATTTTTCTAATATCCATAGTTTAGTGTCTCTCGGCTAATATCTGATGAGCGGCCAGTAAGGCCAGTTCGTATCCTTGTGCACCTAATCCGCAGATAACGCCTTTAGCTATATCCGAGAAATAGGAGTGTTTTCTAAAAGGTTCACGCGCATGGACGTTTGATAAATGAACCTCTATAAATGGGATTTGGGTTGCCAGCAATGCGTCACGTATGGCTACGCTGGTATGGGTAAAGGCGGCCGGATTGATAATGATAAAATCAACCTGGGCTTGGTAAGCTTGATGTATTAAGTCTACCAGCTGGTGCTCGGCGTTGTTTTGATGAAAGTTAAGCTGAACTTTAAGTTCTACTGCCTTTAGTTCAAGACTGGATTTAATGTCGGCTAGAGTTTGATTTCCGTAAAGAGCGGGCTCGCGTGTGCCCAACAGGTTTAAATTCGGGCCATTTAAAACGGTAATAGTCGCCATCAATCTTGCAGTCAGTCAGAGTTAAAATGCATTTTCAGGGGGCAATTTTGCCCAATTTGTACGGTTTTGTCCAGATATTCTGTTTTTAGTCAAAGTTAACGACAGAATTCAAACTGTTTGGAGTCATTACGCACAAATCAGCGTATTTTAAAACGCTGTGCAGAGGCTGGCAGGTGACAATATCTATGTGATTATTCGGCATCCTTCATTTCTCGCTTTACACTTTGTGCAATTACAAGTCCGATAAGGCCATCAAAAGCAATCTCTTTTCATGTATAAATGAATCAGAAAAACTCTCCATTCATTTTTTTACATTTACGATTT
>CANNNN010000232.1 GCA_947506075.1 Methylococcaceae bacterium | reverse complement strand
TGGCGGCGATAGCCTGGTTATTTTTTGTTATTGCCTGTACCCGGCCGCAATGGCTGGGTGAGCCGATAGAACAAGCGATCAGCGGCCGGGATTTGATGCTGGCCGTGGATTTGTCCGGTAGCATGGAAGAACAGGATTTTATGCTTAACAAACGGGCTGTAGATCGGCTAACAGCAGCCAAAGGCGTGGCCGGAGATTTTATCAACCGGCGGGTTGGCGACCGGGTCGGTTTGATCCTGTTTGGTACCCAGGCCTATTTACAAACACCGCTGACCTTCGATCGAAAAACGGTGATGACCTTATTAAATGAGGCTGTCATCGGTCTGGCTGGAGACAATACCGCGATAGGTGACGCGATAGGGCTGGCGGTCAAGCGTCTTAAAAATGAGCAGGCTAACAGTCGGGTGTTGGTGTTGATGACCGATGGCGCCAATACTGCCGGGGAAGTCTCGCCGCTAAAGGCCGCCGAATTGGCCGCCGCCCAGCATCTGAAAATCTACACGATAGGCATAGGTGCCGATGAAATGATAGTGCGCAGTTTTTTTGGCAACCGCAAAGTGAACCCCTCCGTCGATCTCGATGAAAAAACCCTGATCAAGATTGCCGAAAGCACCGGCGGCCAATATTACCGAGCCAGGAATACCGATGAACTGAATAATATTTATATGCGGCTGGACGAGTTGGAGCCGGTTGAAAAAGACAAGCAATATTTCAGGCCCCGTAGCGAACTGTATTTTTGGCCTTTGTCTGTGGCCTTGGCTCTGGCGACGTTCATTGCGATGTCCAAGGTAAGATTGCCATGAATCTAGCCGAATTTCATTTTATCAGGCCTTACTGGTTGCTGGCCTTTCTGCCTTATCTGCTGATTCTGATTTTAATGCTTAAAAATAAGCTAAGTCGGGGCAATTGGTCTACGGTATGCGACGCCGAACTATTGCCGTATTTGTTGCAGGAAAAGGCCGTCAACCAAAGTCGTTGGCCTTTAACCTCAGGCGCTATCGCCGCGCTGTTGGTGATTATCGCGCTATCCGGGCCGACCTGGCAAAGACTGCCGTCTCCGGTCTTTAGAAATGATTCGGCCTTGGTGATTGTACTGGATTTATCCCGATCGATGGATGCCGCCGATATCAAACCCACTCGCTTGATTATGGCGCGTTACAAAATAGCCGACATCTTAAAGCAGCGTAAAGACGGCCAGACTGCATTGCTGGTTTATACCGGTGACGCGTTTACCGTAACACCGCTGACAGATGATACCCAGACCATAGACAGCCAGTTGTCGGCCTTAAATACCGATATTATGCCCAGTCAGGGTAGCAATACGGTATTGGCACTGGAAAAGGCCGTGGAATTATTCAAACAGGCAGGCCTGCAAAAAGGCCAGATCCTGTTGGTCACCGATGGCGTTGAGCTAGATAAAACCCTGTCTGCTGTAAAAGCACTGGGTAAGTATTCGCTGTCAATATTGGGCGTCGGGACCGATGATGGTGCACCGATAGCGCTGCCTGAAGGCGGCTTTGCAAAAGACCAGCACGGCACTATCGTGGTGCCCAAATTAAATTCCGGCGAGCTTGCAAAACTGGCGCAGGTGGGCAATGGCATTTATCAAACCATAAGCGCAAATGACGCGGATATTCAAACGCTGATGGCAACTGTGGATAGATCGGCTCAGCAGCAGGGCAAGGCAAACGATAACGTATTACTGGATCAGTGGGCGGACCAAGGCCCCTGGTTGTTAGTGCTGGCTTTACCTCTGGTCGCGTTGACGTTTAGAAAGGGCCTGTTATGTTTTGCCTTATTGCTAATGTTGCCGTTGCCTAAAAACAGTTATGCGCTGGGCTGGCAGGATTTATGGCAAACCAAAGACCAACAGGCGCAGCAGGCTTATAAGCATCAGGATTATGCGAAGGCGGCCGAGCAATTTGAAAACCCGGACTGGAAGGCGGCGGCGCAATATAGAGCAGGCGAGTACGATAAGGCATTGGAAAATCTGAAAAACAGCAAGACTGCTAATAGTATTTACAATCAGGGCAATGCGCTGGCTAAAGCCGGTCAGTTCGAAGAAGCTGTAAAAGCCTATGACAAGGCACTGGGCTTAAATCCTGACGATAACGATGCAAAATATAACAAGGCGCTGGTAGAAAAGGAACTGGAGAAACAAAAACAACAGCAAAAAAATCAGGACCAACTTAAGGACGATAAGCAATCCTCGAAAGACGATCCCAAAAAAGACAAGGAGGGTGGTCAGTCCGACCAACAGCAGTCCGCGCAAAATAAAAACGACGAAAAACCCGAACAAAAACCGGAGCAAAAACCATCGGATCAACAACAGTCCGACGACAAGCAGCAGCAAGATAAAGCCGATAAAAAAAAGCAGGACGCAGAAACCCAACAACAGGCCGAGCAGCGTAAAGACGACACCAAGGAGCAGGGTCAACAAGCTGCGCCCGCCAAAGTCGAACCTTCTGACGAACAACAGCAGGCCAACGAACAATGGCTTAAAAGGATTCCCGACGATCCGGCCGGCTTGTTAAAACGTAAATTTAAATATCAATACGGGCAGCGCGGCCGTCAAGAAAACGGCGATGCGAGTGGATGGTAGCTACATCTTTGACCTCGGCCGATTAACCCACATGACGAATATCAACACTATGAAAAAATTAATGTTTCTGCTGGCGCTACTGAATTTTGCGGCTGCCCCGGTATTTGCCGCAAAAATCAGTGTTTCATTTGATCGCAACCCGGTCAGCGTGGATGAGTCTTTTCAGATCATTTTTACCGCCGATGACACGCCGGATAATGACCCTGATTTCAGCTCGCTGGATCAGGATTTCGAGATACTCGGTCAAAGTCAAAGCAGCAATTCGTCCTGGATTAACGGACAGTCCAGCAAGATTCTACAATGGACGCTTAGCGTGATGGCCAAACATCCCGGCCGCCTGATTGTTCCTGAGGTGAGCTTCGGTAAAGATGTCAGTCAGTCTGCACCCATTCTTGTTACTGAGGGTGTGGGCAATAAAGCCGTCGATACCGATAGCGATTTGTTTCTGGAGGTCGAGGCGACGCCGGAAAGTCCTTATGTGCAGTCCCAGGTTCTGTATACCGTACGTTTATATAGAAGGGTAGATATTGCGCAGGCCGGTTTGAATGAGCCTGAACTTGGTGACGCAGTAATTGAAAAACTGGGCGATGACAGCAATTATAATACCCAGATCAACGGCGTAAATTACCTCGTTACTGAACGCAAGTATGCAATTTTTCCGCAAAAAAGCGGTTCCGTGACTATTAAACCTATGTTATTAACCGCAGAGGTTGCGGTTAATAACAATAGAAATTTTAACCGTTTTTTTAACTCCAGGACGACCCAGACCAAAAAGGTGAGTTCCAAAGCGTTGACACTGGAGGTGAAACCAGTTCCAACTACGTTTAACGGACAGCACTGGCTGTCAGCCGAACAACTGGTTTTAAAGGAAGAATGGTCGGGCGATAACCAGCAAATGAAAGTGGGTGAACCCTTGACTAGAACACTGACGTTACTGGCGAAAGGGACAACAGTCGGCCAGTTGCCCGAGTTAAATTCCAGCAAAGCTGTCTTGAGCGAAAAGGGGCTGGCCCTGAGCGAAGCCGAAGGGCAGTTAAAAACTTATCCTGACCAGCCGGTATTGCAGGAACAGAAAAAGCCGGAAGGCCTGATTGCTTTCAGGGAAGAAAAAATAGCCATCATTCCCTCTAAAGCGGGGCGTTATAAATTACCTGCGATAGAAGTTCCCTGGTTTAACAGTCAAACTCAAAAAATGGAAATCGCCAAAATTCCGGAAACGACCATCATGGCAGTCGGTGTGGCTGACACTAAGATAGCGCCGGTTATGCCGGTAGCTCCTGTGGCTGAGCCGTTGCAAACCATTGCAGTTCCGCCGCTTATGCCGCAACAACACAATATCTGGTTATGGCTTGCGGTATTTTTTGGCTCAGGCTGGTTAGCTACATTGGTTTATTTTTTGCTTAAACGGCCGACTAAAAAACCGGTGCTGGTAAGCGATAAGGTGGATCTTCGGCTCGAAGATAATGTCAAAAAATTGAAAAAAGCCTGTGCCGACAATAATGCGGTTGCTACCAAGGATGCCTTGTTATGCTGGGGACGACAAAAGTTTAATTCCGCAAGTCTCGGAGCGATCGCCGAGCTTAGTGATGCCAGGTTAAGGGACGAGATTTTGAATCTGAATCAGGTTTTGTATGGCAAGGCGGCGGAACAGTGGCAGGGCAAAAAGCTGTTTCAGGCGTTTGTTGAAAATAAGGCCCGAGAAAAAATAGCAGCCCCGGACGATGATAAATTGGAGAAGCTTTACCGCCTGTGATTATAGAGTCCGAAGTTGATAATGCGACATTAGTCGATGCTTCTGATCGGGTCGGGGTAACGGGATTGCGCCCGTTACCTCTCCCACACCACCGGTAATGCGGTTTTCCGCAACGGCGGTTGAATCCAGCAGCTTATGCTGCCGAGAGTTCCGAGGGTGCATATAGTCCATAGCGTCTTAAAGTGGCATTG
>CANNNN010000231.1 GCA_947506075.1 Methylococcaceae bacterium | reverse complement strand
TCCACGCCTTCATTTGCCTACGTGGTCGTTTACAGCGGAGCCTTAATGGGGATTTCTATGAGTTTGCAGATTCTGCTCAGCATCTATCAGATGTGGTTTTATTCGAGAAAAATAACTGACAATTGATTTAAGTTATAGAAGGCGCTATTGCGTTGAACAACCGGCGGAGCAAAACTCCGCCGCCCTGCTTTAGTACGTCACAAAAATCTTACTCGTCACGACCGTAGTTATCTTGATAGCGGACAATATCATCTTCGTTTAAATAAGACCCTGACTGAACTTCTATCATTTCCAAAGTCAGCTTTCCAGGATTTTCCAGGCGATGCATCGTGCCTAATGGAATGAATGTCGATTGGTTTTCACTGACCAGAAAGACTTCGTCACCGCGCGTTACCTGTGCCGTGCCGCGCACCACGACCCAATGTTCGGCGCGGTGATGATGCATTTGCAAAGACAGCGACGCACCTGGATTCACCATGATGCGCTTGACCTGGAAACGGTCGCCGCCATCGATGCAGTCGTACCATCCCCAGGGGCGATTGGTTTTCCGATGGGAGTCGGTTTCGCTACGTCCGGCCGCTTTAATCTGTGCAACAACCTCTTTGACTTTCTGTAAATGCGCTTTGTCTGCAACCAGAATCGCGTCGGAGGTTTCCACGACGATCAGATCACTCAGGCCCACACAGGCAACCAGCCGTTTGGAACTTAATACCAGGGTGTCTGTGGTGTCAACGGCAATCACATCGCCCATCAATACATTGCCCTGCGGATCTTTATCACCAATTTCCCAAAGTGCATCCCAGGCACCTACGTCAGACCAGTTGGCCGCAAGCGGCACGACTACAACTTCAGCCGTATTGGAGGCTACTGAGGCCAGTTTTTCCATGACTGCATAATCGATGGACTCCGATGGGCAGGCTTTGAAATGTTCCGGGTCGGGGCGGATAAAGTCGTTGTCCTGGGTGCGATGGTTAAACGCTTGCAATGTGGCGGCGGCAATATCGGGGCGACATTGCTGAATTTTAGCCAGCCATACCGAGGCTTTTAGCGCAAAGATGCCGCCGTTCCATAGAAAGTCACCACTGGCAAGATATTGCTCTGCGGTCGCTAGCTCGGGTTTTTCAACGAATTCCGCAACCAAAAATGCCTGATCTCCTTGGTGCTGGCCTAGGCGAATATAGCCATAGCCGGTATCCGGTGCGGTAGGCAGAATGCCAAACGTAACCAGTTTGCCGGTTTTAGCTAGCTTGACGCCTTGGCGGATCGCGTCCCGAAAGGCCTGTTCATCTTGAATAATATGGTCGGCAGGCATGACCACCATGATGGCATCGGGATCATCCAGCTGTGCCATATGGGCGGCGAGCGTCAATGCCGGTGCGGTGTTACGGCCACAGGGTTCGAGTATCAAAGGAAATTTTAGGATACCGATTTGGCGCATTTGTTCAGCCATTAAAAAGCGATATTCTTCATTGCCGACCATGATGGGCGGCGCTACGGTTTCGCCGTCCATTAAATCCACGGCTTTAAGCCGCAAAGCCGTGGCTTGTATCATCGAATGCTCGCCGACCAGATTCAGCAGTTGCTTGGGGTATTGTTCACGCGATAAAGGCCAAAGCCGAGTGCCTGAGCCGCCTGAGAGTATAACGGGGATAATTTTCATCGGTATTCTCGTAATGTGTCGTTAAGTGAGGGGGTTAAACATTAAGGCGCGACAAACAAGCACGAACTAGATCATCGGCACGCACTTGAGTATCTGCTTCGGCATAGCAGCGCAGTTCCGGGGCATTACCCGAAGCACGAAAATGTACAATTTCGCCGTTTCCAAAGAACAATCTCAAACCATCGGTTTGATCCTGCTTGACCGCTGCGCCGCACAAATCGCCTAACAAATCATGTACGGCAGTCGGAGTAGTGGCTAAGGCGTTTAGCAGCAGCCGGCTTTTCTCGGTGGCAAAAGAAGTCAAACGGTCACTGGCCGTATAGCGTGGCGGCAAGTCTAGTGATAACTCAGACAACTTGATATGGCGTTCCTTTGCCATCGCCAGCAAAGCCAGCATAGGCAATACGGCATCTCTTGTCGGTAAGGGGTTTAAGCTACGACCCTGTCTTTCCAATTCAGTGCCTACAAGAAAACCGCCATTAGCTTCAAAGCCGACCACAGATTGATGGCCCTGCTCGATTAATGCCGCCATGCCTTCAATGACATAGGGTGAACCAATCCGGGTGCGCATGACTTTAAAGCGCTGACAAAGTTCAAGAGCCGTGTTGCTACTGACCGGGGTCACCACTGTTTTTGCACCTAAATACTGGGCGCATAAAATGCCGAGGATATCGCCGCGCAACCAGTGTCCATGTTCATCGCCCAGCAAGGGGCGGTCAGCATCGCCATCCGTAGATAGTACCGCATCAAAAGTATAATCCTGAGCCCATTGCCTGGCCTTTTGCGCATCTTGTTCACTGACGGCCTCTGTATCTATCGGTACGAAGGTGTCGGTGCGACCAATAGAGATGACTTCGGCGCCCAGTGCCTGGAGAACTTCGGTCAACATATCTCGCGCCGCACTGGAATGTTCATAAAAACCCAGTCGCAGTCCGGCCAAAGGTTCCTGCGGAAAAAATTGCACATAACGCTCAACATAACACTGATAGGCAGAGCGATTAATTTCCGGCAGGGATGTCACCTCAATATCTTCGGGCAGCAGCGCGTGTGTTTCGATAATGTCGACTTCGTCCTGTTTAGTGATTTCTCCGCTAGAACGATAAAATTTGATACCGTTTCTATCAAAAGGGATATGACTACCGGTAATCATTATCGCTGGAATAATCTGCTCTTGTGCATAATAGGCCAGGGCAGGCGTCGGAAGTATCCCGCAAAAATCCACCTCAAAACCGGCATAATAGATAGCGGCCGCGCAAAGCCCTGCAATGCCAGGACTGCTGGGTCGTAAATCCATGCCCAGCGCCACTCGCGATCCAGTCGGAGGCGCGATGCTTTGCAGAAAAGCCAGCGTATAGGCGAAACAGACCTCATCGGTCATGTCCGTAACCAAGCCTCGTGCACCGCTGGTGCCAAATTGTATCGAGCTTGAAGCAAGGATGTCATGGCTGTTGTTCATAATTTTTCTCTGGTTTTTGTAGTATTCAGGTTCATGATAACTGTCCTATATGACAACAAATGGATGGTCTAAGCTAAGTACCTGAAATTAGCTTGGTGTTATTTGCAGCACACCCGTTTACGACGGCCTTTTTTGATAAATAATGCTTACAGCAAAGCCGAACACTAGCACACCCAGCACCGAGCCACACACATTGGCTGCAGCATCAAACAATGAAAACTGCCGGTTCAACGTAAACCAAGCCTGGCTATATTCCAACAAAATGCCAGTCAGGCTTGACGCCAGAATGACCAGAACCACCTTAATCCAGGGGCGGTCATATTGCCTGAAAAGCAACATCATCAACATCGACAAGCCGCCATAAGCGACGGCATGATCCAGCAAATCCCAGGTAACAGACCCTATTGCCTGTTTAGGATCGGGAAGCAGCCAAGGATTAAGGCTTAAAAAACCTAAAATGATCAGGTAACAGAATAATAACAGCCATTTAAAATACACGTATGGATCCTCCCCGGAACAAAAAATATTTTGTATGATAACCAATTATGGTTCGCTATAAGGCATTAATTCCCGGCGAAATAAACTTTACGCTGGCAGAGATTTTTTTTGGCATAAAAAAGCCGGGATAAATCCCGGCTTTAACCTGCAACAAGCTTTAAAACATAAGGCTGCTAAGCAGTCATCAGTATTAAGTCTTGGTCTGCACTTTTACGACGCATTTGGAAGCCTACTAACAGGACGCCAACCAATAGCATCGCCCAAGTTTGGGGTGTTGGTACCGCAGAAGGACTCGGAGAATTGATAAAGAAAGAACCTGAGTATTCGCCACCCCTTGTTCCAACTCCATTGCCGCTAACTTTTAAAGCGTAATTACCTGCATCCAAGAAAGCAGAGTTTAATAGTGTTAGCGCCGCATTCGAATCCCATAAAGATGTTGAACTATAGCTCAAAGGGCTGTTAACCGATGATCCCAGCGTTGCTGCATACAAATCAATCCTTAGGTCAGTAATATCTTGAATCGCATAAATATTAGCGGCAGCCTGGAAAACAAAGTTGAAATTTGTAAGATTGATGCCGTAGAAGTTATTGGTTACCGAACTTTCAACTGCGCTATTTGACCCCAGGATAAAAGTCCAATAGTTCTCGAATAACCCTACACCTACCGTTCCTTGTATTAAGTTGGAGCTTGTAACCGCTTGTATCGATGTTACTGGAACTGGAATGGAAGCCGAAGCGCCAGCGCTACCTAGTATCATTCCAAGAAAAACCAATAACGGGAATATATTTTTAAATCTCACAAATCTTAACCTTTAATTATCAATATTATTAGGAGTTACGCATTGACAGAATTATATGCTAAAAATTCATATGGTTATGATTTTACAATCACCAGAAATTCTATTTTTTAAATAGCTATCTCATTGATTTTAAAATAG
>CANNNN010000230.1 GCA_947506075.1 Methylococcaceae bacterium | reverse complement strand
TTGGAAGCACATGGACAGCAGGTCAGGGTGATGTCGGCACTGAAAATCAACCAGGTCTGTGAAGATTATATTCGCCGCAGGGCAGTCAGGCATTTGGAAAAAGGCCGGGTGGTTATCTTTGCGGCGGGAACCGGAAATCCTTTTTTCACTACTGATTCGGCTGCCAGTCTCAGGGCAATTGAAATCAATGCCCAATTGATGATTAAGGCCACGAAAGTTAAAGGCGTATACTCTGCTGACCCCCAAAAAGACCCTGATGCTATTTTCTATCCACGCTTAACCTATGATGAAGCCCTGGATCAACGACTCAACGTAATGGACACTACGGCGCTGGTATTATGTCGTGATAATAATGTGCCGATGCGGGTTATGAATATTTTTGAGCAAGGTGCGGTCATGAGATTGATGATGGGTGAAGAGATAGGATCTCTAATTGAACGAGGAACAACAAATGATTAGTGATATTCAACAGGACGCTTCAACGCGTATGAGCAAGAGTATTGATGCCTTAAAGCATGAATTCTCAAAAATAAGAACAGGCCGGGCTCATCCCAGCTTATTGGATCAAATTAGCGTTTCATATTATGGAACCGAGTCGCCGTTATCAGGCGTTGCCAATATCGCCGTCGAAGATGCGCGCACATTGACCATTACGCCCTGGGAAAAGGGTATGGTACAGGCGATTGAAAAAGCCATTATGAAGTCAGATCTGGGCTTGAATCCGGCTACCAATGGCATGGTGATTCGTATTCCATTGCCGGCGCTGACCGAAGAGCGTCGTCGCAGTCTGGTTAAGGTTGTCAAGAATGAAGCGGAGAATGGTCGGGTTGCGATCCGGAATATTCGTCGTGACGCCAATTCAACAATCAAAGAGGCCTTAAAGGAAAAAACCATTTCCGAAGATGAGGCACATGCAGCTGAAGAAAAAATTCAAAAATTGACTGATCAGTATATTAAAGACGTGGAAAAATTGCTGGAAGCAAAAGAAGCCGATTTATTGTCAATGTGATTGGACAAAACCATGCCTACGGATGCCAGTAACAGTTTAGAATCAGCAAGCGTCCCCACGCCGGAACGTGAGGACGAGAATAATCCTCGCCATGTCGCGATTATCATGGATGGTAATGGCCGCTGGGCACAAAAACGGTTTATGCCTAGAGCCATCGGTCATCAGGCTGGGGTTAAAGCGGTTCGGAAAATTGTAGAATACTGCGCTAATCAGAAGATAGAAGTCCTGACCTTATTCGCCTTTAGCAGTGAAAACTGGCGGCGTCCGGAAGAGGAAGTGTCATTATTGATGAAGCTGTTTTTGGCGACTTTGCAAAGAGAAATCAACAAGCTTGATAGGAATAATATCCGCCTGCGTTTTATCGGTGACAGAAGTAAATTCTCCGACAAGTTACAGGCCAAAATGGCTGAAGGCGAGACGCAAACCAAAGACAATAATGCCTTGACGCTGGTTATCGCGGCAAATTACGGGGGGCGCTGGGATATGTGTCAGGCGTTCCAGACTGTGGCGAAAAAAATTGCTACTGGGGAATTGGTAAGTCAGGATGTCACTGAACAATTGATTAATCAGTATTTATCAACTGCGGATCTGCCCGAACCTGATTTGTTTATCAGAACCGGTGGCGAACAACGGGTTAGTAATTTTTTGTTATGGCAACTCGCCTATACGGAGTTGTATTTTACTGAAACGTTATGGCCGGATTTCGATCAGAACTCGCTAGAAGACGCCATCAAGAGCTTTAAAAGTCGGCAGCGACGCTTTGGTCATACCGGAGAGCAACTGCTAGCCAAAACGAGTATTTTAAAATAATAGCAATAAGTCAGTAATCACCATACTTACTTATCAAAAACAAATACTTATTTCCAACATCATTCAATAATTATAAAAATGTTACTACAGCGAATTATTACCGCATTAATACTGGCACCCCTGCTTGTACTGGCTGTTTTCCAGCTGCCTTCGGAATATTTTTCATTGCTGATCGGCTTGATTACGCTATTGGCCGCCTGGGAATGGACTCATCTGGTCGGCATTAATTCGCCGCTTAAACGCGGATTGTTCCTACTGTCATTGCTTCTGCCGATGCTGTGGTTGCATTTTTGGACGCAATTTCTGGAGTTGGCGGCCCAGGTATTAGCTTGGCCGGATGTCAGGGATTATTCGGGGGCTCTGGAATGGCTGGTTATAGTACCGGTTTTGTTCTGGATATTGACCATGATATTAATCAGAAACACGCCTACAGGTGTTTTAAATCTGCAATTAAAAACACGGTATAAGGTATTGATCGGGTGGCTGGTTCTATTTGCAACCTGGCTATTTTTGAGCCGATTAAGAGCCTTTTATGGTTCGGAAATGACCTTTTACTTTCTGGTTCTGATCTGGACAGCGGATATTGCCGCTTATTTTGCCGGCAAGAAATTTGGAAAAACCAAGTTGGCGCCGGAAATCAGCCCGGGCAAGACGGTTCAAGGTGTTTACGGCGCTTTAATTGCGGGTGCAATCTGGGCTGCAGCTTTTATCGGCTATTATGCCTATCGCGATGGCTTTGTCTCGACGACACCCTTCGACTTTGTACTGTTGTCTGTATTGACGGTGTTGATCTCGATTTATGGTGACTTGTTTTTTAGTGTGGTTAAACGTCAGCGCGGCGTTAAAGATTCAGGCTCACTATTACCGGGACACGGCGGTATTCTGGACAGGATTGATAGCCTGGTTGCTGCGATTCCATTTTTTTATGCAGGCATCGTCATGATAGGATTGATGTCATGAAAGGTATATGCATACTCGGAGCAACCGGCTCAATCGGCGTCAGTACTTTAGATGTAGTCGCAAGACACAGCCATCTGTATAAAGTTATCGCGTTAACGGCCAATACCAACATTGACGTTCTCTATGAACAATGCCTGGAACATCATCCTGAAGTTGTCGTCGTAGTCGATCAGCATAAGGCGGAAATTTTCGCAGAAAGGCTGAAAAATTCGACTATAGCCGATATAAAAGTACTATCTGGAGCCAAGGCATTAGAGCAGGTTGCAATCTTGGACAATGTCGATTCGGTGATGGCTGCCATCGTCGGTGCGGCGGGTCTGCTGCCCAGTCTGGCGGCGGCAAAAGCCGGTAAAATAATATTGTTGGCCAATAAAGAAGCCCTGGTTATGTCGGGCTCGATATTTATGCAAGCCGTTAATGATTCCGGCGCGCAATTGTTGCCGATAGATAGTGAGCATAATGCGATATTCCAGTGCATGCCGGCCGGCTATAAAACCGGTATGCAGGCTAAACAGGCCCGGCGCATTTTATTGACTGCGTCGGGCGGTCCTTTCAGGGAAACGCCGGTTGATCAGCTTGTTCATGTAACGCCGGATCAGGCGGTGGCTCATCCTAACTGGGATATGGGCAGAAAAATATCGGTGGATTCGGCAACGATGATGAATAAAGGCCTGGAGATGATTGAGGCGTGTATTTTATTCGATATGACTCCTGATCAGATCCAGGTGGTCATTCATCCGCAAAGCGTTATCCATTCGATGGTCGATTATGTGGACGGAACGGTGCTGGCGCAAATGGGCAATCCCGATATGCGCATCCCGATAGCTTATTCGATGGCCTGGCCGGAACGCTTTGATTCGGGTGTTGACCCGTTAAATATTTTTACTGTCGGACGTATGGATTTTCAGGAGCCCAATCTTGAACGCTTTCCCTGCCTGCGTTTGGCCTATGAAGCTATTGCGGCAGGCGGCATCATGCCGACGATCTTAAATGCCGCCAATGAAATAGCCGTTGAGGCATTTTTAAATGAAACCGTTAAATTTACCGATATTCCGCTGATTATCGAGCGTTGTATGCAACAGTTCGAAGCTACGGTAGCCGATACCCTGGATATTATTTTAGATGCAGATCAACAGGCTAGGGTCGTATCTGCTCAGATTGTTGCCGAACTTGGTTGATTTAAAATAATAAATATACCCAAATGATTTTTCAGGATAATTGATGGATTTTCTGCATACGCTGTTTTATTTTCTAGTCGCGATCAGCGTTTTGGTTTCGATTCATGAATTCGGACATTTTTGGGTTGCGCGTAAAGTCGGGGTAAAAGTATTACGATTTTCGCTAGGTTTCGGCAAGGTTATCTATTCGTATCAGAAAAATGCCGATGCGACAGAGTATGTGTTGTCGGCAATACCATTGGGCGGCTATGTCAAAATGGTCGATGAGCGCGAAGGTGAAGTTAAGGCTGCCGATTTGCCGTTTGCGTTTAATCGCCAGGCATTATGGGCCAGAACCGCCATAGTGGCTGCAGGTCCGGTGTTCAATCTGGTGCTTGCCGTTGTGTTGTTCTGGAGCGTACTCGTGTTAGGCGAGACCGGCATAAGGCCGATACTCGGTGCTGTAGAGCAGGGCACCTTAGCCGCAGCCGCAGGCTTTATCGAAGGCGAGGAGATTATTTCGGTTAACGATAAGGCGACGCCAACCTGGACTGAGGCCATGACGGTAGTCGTCTCCTCGGCGTTGGAAGGCGAACATGAGATCAAGGTTGCGGTA
>CANNNN010000229.1 GCA_947506075.1 Methylococcaceae bacterium | reverse complement strand
CGGGATGAGCGCTGGCAGTTGCAACTTGACGCCAGGGCGGTTGATGGTAATGTCCTTCAACAGCTGTTGCCACAGCAAGGGTTTAAACTGAAAGACGGCAAAATCAATGTCAACTTGCATATGTTCGGACGTCATGCGTCGGTCGACAGACTCACCGCAACTGCGGACCTTAATGGCTTGAGCGGACAGACTAAAGACGGGCGGATTGCGACCGAGGCCTTAATGCTGGCTGTAAAGCTGAACGCCAACAACAATAACGGCATTTGGCAATGGCAAAGTCATGCTGAATTTAACGGCGGAGCGTTGTACATAGAACCGTTGTATCTGGAAGCCGCCGGAAAAAAGAGTGTGCTGGATGCACAAGGCGACTGGGATGTCTCAAGCCAGCGTGTCGAAATCGACTCGGTAAAATATCGGCAGGCACAGGTCGGAACCTTAAGCGGTAGCGCAAGCCTTGCCTATCAGGGCGGCGCAAAGCTGGAAAATGCTCAGTTGTCCCTGAGTAGCGATCATTTGCAGAATTTTTCCGCAATCTATGTAAAACCCTTTTTCGAACAAACGGTATTGCAAGGCGTGTCGATTGCAGGCCAGCTAAAAGCCGATGTTTCGCTTAATGAACAAGGCTTAACTGCGTTAACGGCAAGCTTTAATGATCTTGATATTAAGGATGAAGCGGGTCGCGGTGGCGTTCAGGGCGGCGTAGGGCAGCTTAACTGGTCGAATGATGCAGTCTTTAATCAGCCCTCGTCATTTGCCTGGCAACAACTGCGATTGCGTGCCTTGCCGATAGGGCCTGGCAAGCTTTCGTTTTTAAGCCGGGCGGGCGGCGTCAAGCTTTTAAAAAAGACCCGGCTGCCTTTTTTAGACGGTGCAATCGCAATCGATCACTTCAGTTTTCAGGTAGAGAAACAGCAAGACCCCGACCTGTCTTTTGACGGAGATTTAAGCGATGTGTCGCTGGCACAATTATCCTTAGCCCTAAACTGGGTGCCATTATCGGGCACCATCAGCGGAAAAATTCCCCGGGTCGAATACAGTAACAAAACCCTGAGTCTGGGTGGGGAGTTGATCATCAAGGTTTTCGACGGTGAAGTTAAGATCAGCAATCTGGCTTCATCGGGATTGTTTACCGATTTTCCGAAGTTCCATGCCGATCTTGAAATTGACAATCTGGATCTGGACCAGTTAACCGGCAAGTTTAAATTTGGCGGCATTACCGGCAAGTTATCGGGTTATGTCCGGCAGTTGTATATGGAAAATTGGCAGCCGGTCACTTTTTTCGCGTGGCTCGGTACGCCGGACAACGATGATTCCAGGCACAGGATCAGTCAAAAAGCCGTACAAAATATCGCCAACATCGGCGGCGGTGGCGCGGCTGATCTATTGTCCAAAAGTTTTTTAAGGTTTTTCGATACCTTTGGCTATGACAAGCTCGGCTTAGGCTGTTATCTGCATGACGGCGTGTGTCAGTTGATGGGGGTCGAGGCTACAGCAGCGGGTTATGCGATGATTACCGGCGGCGGTCTGCCGCGTATTGATGTGGTCGGCTATAATCCTCGCGTGGACTGGAATGTGTTGATGGAGCGGTTAAAGCGTATTTCGTCATCGGAGGAAGTGATTGTTGATTAAGGTATACTTCGCGCGGTTACGGTTGCAGAAAATTAAAAGACGCTTAATATTTACAAATCATATGCTTATGTGTATTTTGAAAGCCGCAAAATAAACCGAGCAAAGTATAACTCCTATTAAATACGCATAAAGTACTGCTGAAAGACCACTGGGTAAACCAGACATCGCCCAGCAGGAGTCGATCAACGGCCAGTAAAATAGGCCCGGTTGGTTTACTTTGTGAATGGCTCAATGGTGCAGGTGGAGATCACCTTAACCTTGTCGCCACGCATTCCCAAGCTTCAGCTTCCTGTGCAGCGAAGGCAAATGTAGCGTAGGCTTGGATTGGTAGGTCTATCAGTGAAAAACTACAATCAGTCTACTTCTGGAGCTAGTGTTTATTCGGGTGTAAACTGATCATTAATGTTCAATGTTAGTTTTTCTGTAGTTTAGCCATAGCTATCTACACTTGCCTACTCCTACGGAAGAGGGCGTTTCATGCTGGATACCGGAACCAGAAAAAAACGGCACTCCTGCATGATGGTTTGTTTTTTGCGAGCTACCTAAACTGGATTAATCTATGAAACCTTTAGCTGAGCTATATAACCCACTATGACACCCCAACAATTAATTTTAGACGTTGAAGGCTTATTCTCCCTACCCGAGGTTTATATCAAAGTCAGGGAGGCGGTCAATAATCCCAAGTCTTCTATCGAAGATGTGGCGTTTATTGTCAATCAGGACCCTCATAGCGCTGCACGCCTGCTGAAAATGGTCAACAGCTCGTTTTTTGGTTTTGAGACAGAAATAAATACGGTCACCCGCGCCATCACCATTACCGGCTTGACGCAGTTGCACGATCTGATTTTGGCCACGTCGGCGGTCAGGGCCTTTAAAGGCATAGCCAGCGAGCTGGTCAACATGAAAGACTTTTGGTTGCACAGCGTTTATTGTGCGGCCATGGCCCGCATTCTGGCACGAAAATCCAATGTAATCGACAGTGAACGGCTGTTTGTCTGCGGCTTGCTGCATGACTTGGGCCATCTGGTTATTTATGCTAAATGCCCGGAGTTGGCGGGCAAGGTCTTAGTCCGGGCAAAACAGGAAAACAGACCCATCGTGATGCTGGAAAAGGAAGTCCTGGGCTTTGATTATGCCGAGGTCGGCGGTGAACTGCTTAAATCCTGGAAATTGCCTCCCAGCCTTTATGAAACCGTGACCAACCATGTGTGTCTCAAGGCCGAGGGTCAGTTTCGTCTGGATGCGGCCATTATCCATATCGCCAATATCCTTGTGCTTCAAGAAGCCCAGCCTAAAACCGGATTTTTAGCGCCGAACCTGGATTTGCATGCCTTGCAAATGACCGGTTTGAATGAGGAAGATTTGGGCTCGGTCAAACTAGAGGCGAAAAGAGCGATGGCGGAAATAATCAGCCTGTTGTTTTCAAAAAACTGAGCCTACCCAAACCCATGAAAAATAACCGAAGAACGCTTTGGCCTGGTCATGAAGAGTACGACACTGGCATTGATCGTATTGATAGCCGGTCTGTTTTTTCTGCATCATCAAAAAACCAGGGACAAGGCGGTTAGAATGGACGGCAGGCATGTTGTTGATCTGTTAAGCAATCCGTTTTGGGTGTCGATTATGGCCAGGGCTAGGGCATAGGCAAGCCGTTGTCGATTGAATAAGCCTGCTGGTCAGCTAGTAAATAGTTTTATTAACGTGGCCGGGTCCTGTTCCAGATAACCTTGCTTGCCATGCAGTTGTAGCAGCTGCGCAGCCAAAGCGGACATCGGGATCGCGTTACCCTGTTGGATAGCCAAATCTACCGCCAGGTTCAAATCCTTCAGCAGCGTTTTAACCCGCCATTGGACCGGCTCAAAGGTTTCTGTCGCCATTTGAGTGCCGACGATCTGCAAGGGTTTGGAGTCGGCAAAACCACCGGCTAGTGCTACGGGTATCTGCGTGGCATCTACGCCGGCCTGTTTCGCTAGCGCGATCATTTCGGCGATGACCAGTACATTGCAGCTGACGATCATCTGATTGCAGATCTTGGTGATCTGGCCGCATCCCACCTCGCCCATATGAGTTAATTGGCTATACAGCGGCGCCAGAACCTGCCGGGCAATTTCAATATTTGCTGCGCTGCCGCCCGCCATGATCGCCAGCTTACCCTGTTCTGCACCGGCAACGCCGCCGGAAACAGGCGCGTCGACCCAGCCCATGCCGCAGTTTTCATATAATAGGGCGGCTAACTGCCGGGTGTTTTTCGGGTGGATGCTGGACAAATCAATCAGTAATTTGCCTGGCGCACCGTTAGCCGCAATATCCTTGCGAACGATCGATTCGACGACAGCTGTATCGGCCAGACACAGGATGATCACTTCGGAAGACTGAACGACTTCGGCAACCGATGAGCAGATTCTGCCGCCCGCTTCGGCAACCGGCTGGAGCTTTTCAGCGCTGCGGTTCCAGATATTGACGCTAAAGTCCGCATCCAGCAAGCGCAAGCTGAGCGGTAAGCCCATCAGACCGATACCGATGAAACCGAGGGTGGGTTTTTTATCTGCCATGGTTTTTTAATTCATTGATGTTATGGATAGTCCACGAAAGACATAAAAAATAAGCGGCTAGGGCGTGCCGTGCGCGACTTCATGGCATGCGATTTTAATGGCGGCCGCTTTAGTGGCACATTCTACGATATAATGGCGCTTGAGGGTGACTTAGGAATGTATGAACTAAGCCCTCCCATAGACATCTTGTTTTCCTCTTTAGTAGCATAGGTATCTACACAACTTTTCAGTACAATAAAAACAATGAGTTGTAATGTGATTAAGCGCCCTCTACTGTTGGAGAGGGATGGGGTGAGGAGAATAAAATCAAATCAATCATTTACATTTCCCCTCATCCCAACCTTCTCCCGCTGGAGAAGGGGCTAAGTTACTTGTGTAGAT
>CANNNN010000228.1 GCA_947506075.1 Methylococcaceae bacterium | reverse complement strand
AGCTATGTAACTATGACCAAGTTTAATATTTATCAAAAACTGAAGTTATTATTATTCAGTGAGTTATAAGTCAGACACACTCCTAGACATTTTCCGGATGATCAGGTTGTGCTGGCTACTATTGAACACACAGCCTATAGCCCCAGCTTGGAAGGCGTCGTAAGAAGCGCCGTATTATTTAATCTGGCAGCCGTTTATGAGCATCGTAAAGACTATACGCGTGCTTTTCAATTTGCAAAGGAGGCCAATGAGGGCAATAACCATCATTTGCGCTATCGGGCAACTAAGTATCGCGATTATTGTCAGCGCTTACAGCAATATTTTAGTCATGATTTTTATCAGCAACGAGCCGAGCAAGGACACGCCTCCGTATTACCGGTGTTTATCTGTGGCATGCCTCGCTCCGGCACAACCTTGGTGGAGCAAATATTGGGGGGCCATCCAGAGGTTTTTGTTGCTGGTGAAATCGGCATGTTATCCAGTGTCATTCAACGCTTAAAAGCGTGGGAAGCTCATATCGGTTCAGGGCAAGACTATCCTGAATGTATTAACGACCTAACCGAAGAACACGTTTATCAATTGGCTGAACAAGTACTAACCAAATTACGTGGATATCATGATAAAGCACGCTATATCGTTGATAAAATGCCGCATAATTTTGAAAACATTGGCTTACTGCGCTTGTTATTTCCAAACGCACCGGTGATACATGTCTTGCGTGAGCCCCGTGATGTAGCGGTGTCTAATTATTTTACCCATTATCAGGCCAAGTTTGGCGGCATGGGCTTTGCTTATGATTTAGCGGATATCGGCGCACAATTAGTCGATCATCAGCAACTGATGGCGCATTGGGATGCCACGCTCAGCAAGCCGGTGTTAACACTGCGTTATGAAGAAGTAGTCGACGATACCGAAGCTGCCGCCCGAAGCATGCTGGATTATCTAAGCTTGCCCTGGACACCCGCCGTGTTAAATCATCAGGATTTGGAGCGTGCGGTTAAAACGGCTAGCGTCTGGCAGGTGCGACAACCTATCTATAAAACCTCCAAAGAAAAGTGGCGACGTTATCAGGACTTTTTAGCACCGTTAGAAGAAGCCCTGGCTACTCAGCTATCGAAACCTGATGCCTTCAGCGCTCCAGCCTTGGCTGCCGGCTGGTTTTTTAAGGGCATGGCGTATTTAGCGAAAAATCAGGCCGCTCTAGCCGAGCAAGTGTTCAATACCTTACTGGAACAACAGCCTGAACATGCGGCCGGCCTGCAGATGTTAGGTGTGGCTTTAATGCAGCAAAACCGTTACTTAGAAGCCTTGCCGCATCTTGAAGCGTCACTTGCCATTCATTCTGGGCATGTCAGTTGGTATGACAACACCCTGCTAGCCTATCAGCATCTCGGTCAACATCAGGAGGCCGAAGCGTTGGGCCTAAGAAAAGCACGTCTAGTCGCTTTTAAAGAATCTATGAAAGCTAAATCGTTATGAAACTATGCACTATAGACCTCTTGTGAAACTTTAATCTCGCCAAAGTCATTCGTTTTTTATCCGCCATTGGCGTACGATACGAGCATGTTGACCATCATTGAATCGCCCTTGTTTACCAAACTTTAGCCAGACTATTGGACTGAATAAGACCGAGCGGAATTCGCGTCATTTCTTGTAACAAATTCAGAAGCAGGCGTTGTAATTCCTGGTTCTGGTAATACTACAATACTACTCAACCCATCAAAACCCAAGCCCACACCCGCATTAATCGTTGCATGTCATCGCATGAAACAAGACTGAATTACAAGGTTCCCAACATGGGAAAAGTGCAGCAACTTATGGAACAACTAATATAACGGCAAAACAAAGTGCATTATCTCTTTCAATAAAAGCACCATCACCAAAGACTATACCTTCGTTTGTTATGGGTTTCTACAGTCGCCTCTACCCATCTTACGGTCTTCACGCTAATGGACTATGCTTTAATCTTCAACTTGTCTTTCATCTCCGCTAAAGATAAAACGATTAATGCTTCAATATTATTAATCATAACTAATTCATCAGACATCACGACACTTAATCGAAGTATTTCTTTGACGATAGGTAAAGCGGATTCGATTCTCATAATGATGTCTGCCATCACATTTTTAACCAGCTGTGGTTTTGTGTCAGTTTCTGAGGCAAAGCGTTCCCAATGCCGAAGCATTATCCATTTAGGTCTATTTTCACCGCCGATTTTAAAGGCAAACTTTTGGCTCAGACTTGGATACACTGCCGTACAAAGCATATCGTAAAAAGGAGTAAGTCTTGTTCTGCCACCATGGGTCATGAGGGATAAGTTTTTTGCATGGCTATCCATGTTGCCAACCAATACATTAAATACCAGCCATTCAATTAAACGTTTTTTGTCTACGGCAGGTCTAGCGCTACACTCTAGTACGGCTTTAAAACAAAGCTGTAACGAAGGGCCGCCCTCAGACTCATACTTTTTCCCGGATGAAATACTTAATAGTTGGCAAATATCATTCTGATGCAATCGGCGTAACCGGTTATTGCCATCAGTTATTCGATCATAGCGAGTAACAACAACCGCACTCAATTCTGGAGCATAACGCACTTCTGCGACATCTAACCCAACCTCTTTGGCTAGCATCATAATCATAGCCTCATTGATAGCAGTATGTGCAAGATCATGCCGATGATTGATTGAGGGCTTAATAATATGACTTGAGGGCGCTGCTCCAAGAGGCAATGACATAGCACCTTTTGAATCTATAAATACGGTCATCTTGTCCTGAGCGCCAGATAAGGACATGCGCGCTTGCTCTCCTATAATATCCAGGGGAATGCCTCTTGATTTATCAAACCATTGTTTTAGGTCTTGTGCTGTCACCGGCAAATAATGCGGCTTATCGGATGGCAACATGCCTTCCGGAAGTAAGGAAAAGGCTCCCGCTGTATCACCACCAAAACGCTCAAGTAAACCAAAGATATTAGTAGCTGATATCTGCGCAGCTTTGCTTATGAATTCAAGGATATCGCCTTCCGGCAATAAGTTTTCAAAAAAAGACATGACGGGGTCGCCATGAAATACCTGATCAGAAAGTGGGATATCGGGTGATAATGGCGTAGCAAACTCATACACTAACCAATCATGCGTGTAAGTGAAGTACAGACCGCCGCCCTCACCTTCTGCCAAATTGCCAACTAAGGCATCATCAAAAAAAACAGTTAAGTGTTTCATTAATTAATCACGCGGCACAATGACAACATCAAGTCCTAGCAAATCGAGAACGTGCATCACCTTATCAAACTGCACCGTTCCTTTACCATTTTCCAAGTCACTAATAAAACGAACGCCTACGTTCCCAAGACCTGCAATATCGGCCTGAGTTAGTTGCTGCATTTTTCTAAATCGAACGGCAATATCACCCACGTCTTTAGCTGACGTAATATTCCCTATCGGTAAAACTTTTTTGCTCATTACTCACCCTAATTATAAATAATCCCGATCGGGAATTATACAGTTCAAGAATGAATAATTACACAAAATACTCCCGATCAGTAATATCTTCTCTTCAGCCAACACAGAAACGTTTAGCTTAACCAGCTTACTGGGGGCTGTGTATTTGACGCCCTTAGATCATAGGCATCTACACAAGTAAAAGTCGCGTCATTCCGGCAGGGATTGCCGGAATCCAGGACACATGGATGTGAAAAATCAGATCAAGTTAGCTTCATATCGCTGAAATTTGATTTATGTAACCTATCATTGCCATCCATGACAACTGGATCCCGGCAATCCCTGCCGGGATGACGATTTGTGTAGATACCAATGCCCTTAGATAGAGCGATAGAACGCTTGCAAGCACTTCATGACATCCGTTATCAACGCTTTATGGATGATTATCTAATCTTTGCGCCTACACGTCATAAACTAAAAACGGCACTACGCGCTATGTACCGTGTTCTTGAACAACTAAAACTCACGGTCCATCCCAATAAACGCTATATTGGCAAAACACACAAGGGGTTTGATTTTCTGGGTTATCGCATCCATCCTGACCGTCTCTTGCGTCCCGCTTTGCAAAGCCTAAACCGCTTATTTGAACGTGCTCGTCGGCTTCATGAGCAAGGAGCTGATGAATATCGGCTCCGACAGTATGTTCAGCGCTGGTTTACTTGGCTGCATAGTGGGCTGCGCGGCAGGGTAAGTAAAAAGGGATGCTTTAATCGGATTTGGATAGTCGTCTTAAAGCACCTTAATATAACTAGCTATAGCACCCTCGCACGCTGATGGCCTCTGGCCGTTGTGGAAGAGTGGGCTAGCATTTTTAGCACCGAAGTTAGGTGCTTGCTTTCATTTGTTAAAATTTTAACCTTCTTCACTGCCATGGTATCGGGTAGTGGTTCGGATCGCGTACTACTGGCAAGTGTGTGAAACATGTGCGTAAACTGGTAACTGTGGGTCTGCCTCCTGCGACAGAATCTAGGTCACTATGGGTGTGATTAAAAGTGTGGGGATTCTGTAAAATACCGTTATTTAACTTGACTTAGCCCATGGACACAAACAAAGATCAGCTTTTTATCAGCCGCCTT
>CANNNN010000227.1 GCA_947506075.1 Methylococcaceae bacterium | reverse complement strand
CAGCTGGACTGAGTACACTCCAAACTTCGCGCTCTTGCCCCCTTCCCTATCTGCAGCGTGCATTTAAAATCAGTTGTGCCCGCATTTAACGAAAATTTGGGTTCAGATTAATTGCATCAGATTAATTGCATATGATATGGCCGGCTTGATATCGGCAATTATCCACAGCCTCCCGTGCTTTATCGCCAACCGATGGTAATCAGGCCGCCTTATTCAGTCGTATTGGCAATAATCTTATGAATACGCCTAGTGCTGATGCCAATAATCACCAGAATGAAAGGAATGGAAATACCCTCAACCAGTTCAACATTGACCTTCAAGCCCAGGGCATGCAGCGCTTCGGCAATTTTCCCGATCAGGCTGGCCGCATAATAGGTGATAGCGACCATCGAGATGCCTTCAACCATTTGCTGCATGCGCAGCTGCATTTTTGCACGCAAGGCCATCGAGGTCAGCAAAGCCTGATTTTGCCGTTCGATGATGATGTCGACCTTGGTGCGCAATAGCTGGCTGGCGTTACTGACCCGTTCCGATACCAGCGTGAAGCGGTGCGAGATGGATTCGCAGGTGTTAATTGCCGGCTCCAAACGTCGCTTGAGAAATTCGCCAATCGTCTGTATGCCTTGAATCCGAACTTCGCGCAAGTCGTTGACGCGCTGTCCGACCAGTTGGTTATAGGCGCTGGCAGCGGCAAAGCGAAAGTGATGCGTGGAAATATGATTTTCGACCTCGGCGGCCAATACTGTTAACTCATCCAGCAACTTCGCATCATTGTTATCCGGCTGGGTCATCGCATTGGTGATGGTATACAGCTGCCTATCCGCCTTTTTTAGTTCCGGATACAGTTTCCGCGCGATAGGAAAGGCCAGTAAGGCCATCACCCGATACACCTCAATCTCGAACAGTCGCTGCAATAAACGTCCGGCCTGTTCCGTTCTCAGATCATGGTTAACGATCAAAAACCGGCTAAAGCCATCCACATGGATGCGAAAATCGGTAAATATCGAAGCGGCGCCGCCGGTTACTTTGGAGCCGATGACCGGATTATTGGCAAAGTACGAGGAGAGTGCGGCTATGTCAACCGCTTCCTTGTAGTCAATGTCGGCAGCGGAGACGATGCTTGCATGTGCCGCAACGATGACTTGCCCGGTTAACTGCGACATCCAATCGACGGGCACTTTTTTCAGCGCCGCATCGGCAAAAGGCTCAGGACTGGAATCGTAGACATAAAAACTGTAGGTGCTAAATTCCCCGTGTTGTTCCCAGCGTATTTGAAAGGAGTTAAAGGTGGCCGTAAAATGATCCACGTCCTTTTCGGGCGGAGCAACACCAAAGCGTTGGCACAGCGTGCTCAAGTGCTTGCGTTCCTGCATTTTCTCATCACTGGTCAGCAACAGCGCCAGATGACTGGCTTTGACCGGTAGACTCTGAACAGAAGACGCTCGGGCATGAACTTCATTGTGCAGCACAAAGCGCTGTGGATGATTGTTGGGGAGGGGAAATAGAATGGTCACAGGCGTTTTTTAAGGAGTTTTCAGTTAACGTTAGGATGAAAAAGATTCTCAGATAAGCATTTCGCTGTTAAAGGATAACATTCCTTTAAGGGATGTTATCCTTTCGCATCAAGCTAAGTGCAGAAGGGCGGTAAATCAAGCTTTAAGTTGTAGTACCGGCGAAGCCTGCAAAGCAAGTCAATCTACACCGAGGATTCAGCGTTAGCCGCCATTGTTTCAGTCACGTCCTTGCCGATGCCACGATAACCGGTAAATCGACCGCTGAGATTAAACATCGGTTCCCCGCTGACCATAAAATATTGCTGCGAGCCGTCCGAATTGACCCGACTGTAAACATAATCCAAAAACGGTCGCCTGGCCGCCAGGTTCGCTTCCAGTATTTCTCGCTCGGCCTGATCCCATTGCGCACCCGATTCCTTGCCAGTTTGGTCCGGGTCATCGCTCAAAAGTCCGAGCATTTCCAGCACCGGTCCGTAAACCTGGGTAAAAACCCCCATTTCATCTTGCTCCCAATACCAGTCGGACGACAACTCGGTCAGGCGCCGAAAACGCTCTTCACTGGCCTGTAATTCGGCGGTGCGCTCCAGCACTTTCTGTTCCAGTAACTTGTTGTGCTGTTCAAGTTGTTTGTATAACAGCCGCACTTCCAGCATGTTATGGATACGCGTTAAGGCTTCAAGTAGATTGTAAGGCTTGGTTAAAAAATCTTTTGCACCGGCGGCTAGCGCTTTCAGCTTATGATCGGGTTGAGCTGTGATCACCAGTACCGAAAGATAGGCATCGGTTTCGATTTTTTTAAGACCGTTCATGACCTCGAAACCATCCATGCCGGGCATCAATAGATCGAGCAGAATCAGGTCGTAGCGGTTTTGTCTATGCAGTTCAAGGACGGCATAAGGGTCAGTCGTTGACGCAATGCAAGTATAGCCGGCATCGTGCAGCATTTCCTTAAGCAGAAACACATTGGGTTGCTGATCGTCAACGATCAGAATACTGGCGTTCAAAATGTCTTGTTTGTTAATCATCCTAGTGTTCCTTTTCAGTTATGTCGACCAAGTCCACGTCAAAAAATTTCTGTGCCTCGTCAATCGCGATCATAAGTTGCTCTTCTATCGGCCTAGATTGCCCAACGGTCAGTTGCGTCTTAACGCCCCTGCCAAGTGTGATGCAAATTTCGCTGCCCACGTCCACCCTTGCTTAACACACTGAGGGTTCCACTTATCCATTCGACCAGTTTTTTGCTTATGACCAGTCCAATGCCCGAACCCTGCTCCACGCCTGTTTCATGTCCGAAACGATTAAAGGGCTGAAAGAGCTGCGCCAGCTTTTCCGGGGTTAAGCCCACACCGTTGTCCATGATACTGATAATGATGTGTTTCAAAGCAGACAGTAATTGATTCGCGCTATCTATTGCCACGAAGCTGTGCTTTCTCTGCTCGGCTAAGCTTTCCATTTGTCGAAAAGCCCAGAAAGGGGCCGCCACGATCAGCGCAACCATTACGACAGCGACAGAAAACGAAGCAATGGTTTTATAACTAGGTTTCATCGAAAATTTATCCTGCTGCTTGCCAGCGTTGAAATTGATGAAGGGAATAAAAGTTCTTACTAGCGAGCGACATCGTAGAGCAAGCGCTGAACTTCTTTTTTGACGACGCGGTAGCATTCACAGGCGCTTAACTCCAGTCCCGACCGATCAAGTACTGTGATGTGGCCCCGGCGGTAACTGATCAAACCGGCGCGCTGCAAATTCCCGGCGGCTTCGGTGATGCCCTCACGGCGCACGCCAAGCATGCTGGCGATCAATTCCTGGGTCATCGTCAATTCCTGTTCAGGCAGTCTATCGAGGGTTAACAACAGCCAGCGACACAGTTGCTGCTCGACCGAATGAAAGCGGTTACAGACCGCCGTCTGCGACATCTGGGTCATTAAGGCCTGGGCATAGCGCAGCAACAGATTTTGCAAGGCGCCGGAACGACGGCCGCCGACGCGGTTAAATTCCGCCATCATCACATGCTGCTTTAGCCGATAAGCGCTGCCCCCGGTCTGCACGGTCGCCAGACTGGACGTGGAATTGCCACCCATAAACAGTGAAATGCCGAGGACGCCCTCATTACCCACGCCGGCAATTTCGGACGAGGAGCCATTCTCCATCACATAATGCAGGGATATGATGGCCGTGGTCGGAAAATAGACGTAGTGCAATTGTCCGCCCGCTTCGTAAAGGACTTGACCTAGCGGCATAGCAACCCGTTCCAGATGGGAAGAAAGGCGCTCGAAAATGTCTTCAGGCAGCGCTGCGAGCAGATGATTTTGATGAGAGGCATGCAGTGCGGGTATCTTAGCGACCATATAATATTTTTATGCTGTGCAACCGATAGGGTGAAAATAAAAAAATATTCCACCTTAAATCGGGGCAGAGTAAATCCCTTAAAGGGAGCTGTAAGGTAATCCTGTATTAATTTGTAAGCTTAACACACTATACCAAGGCGACTGTTTATTGCCGCAGCGCTCGCTGAGCGGAGTCGAAACAAACAACAAGTATTTTGCTCCATGGCTGAATTTCAGTGACATCTACCGCCACAGTCATTAGCGGCGCTTGACTATTTGCATTCAACACGCTTCGGTCCGGATCAAAATTGGGGGCAAATAAATATTTAAATCAACGTGTTCGACAATATCATACTGAAAAGGAAACATGGCCGCATAATCCGCTACCAGAAAATTGAGCAGCTGGTCATCCTAGCGCTCAATAAAAAACAGTTGTTAAAAAAATCTCAACTGTAGCTTAACCGCAATATTAAGGACTGGTCTGTACGGCAACGCACATAAGATAACTCTCCATTCCCCTACCTTCCAAAACGACGTTATGTACGTTTCCGTACCGACTGAGACTGATTTTTCGATTAGACTTTTCTGTAATCGTTAAATGCAAATTAATGTAAAAAACCTTTTATCAACCCTGGAGAAAAACCATGAAGACCAAAGACGAATACGCAGCAAGCCTGACCTTAGAGCCGGCCTCGCTGATATCAGTTCAAAATTCAACTAAACCTACAACATAACTCGAT
>CANNNN010000226.1 GCA_947506075.1 Methylococcaceae bacterium | reverse complement strand
TGGCTTCCAATTCCCGAAGCTCGAAAGGTTTGCTCATATAGTCGTCGGCGCCCTGTTCGATGCCGTTGATCCTGTCGTTGACACCGTCACGCGCCGTCAATATTAAAACCGGCAGCGGAATTTTCCGGCTGCGCAGTTTACGTAACCATTCCAGGCCGTCCATATCCGGCAGACCTAAATCCAGCACGATCAAATCGAAGTCTTGCGCTAGCAGCAGCTGTTCTGCGTAAGCGCCGGTCGAGGCGCCGGTCACAGAATAACCGCTAGCGCTCAGGGTATGAGTCAAGCCGTCGGCCAGCACGACATCATCCTCTATTAATAAAATGTTCATCTGTTCAGGAGGTGGCGAAAGGTTCTTGAAAGGTTAACAGGCTAGGATATGCATCACCAGGCTATCCAGCAAATTAAACACACTAAATCACCAAATAATGAAAACTTTAACTAAAGAAATGCAAGCCGCTATCACACCGGAAAAGGCATTGGAGCTGTTAAAAGACGGTAATGAAAGATTTACAAATAACCTTAAAGTAAACCGTAATCTGTTACAACAGGCAAATGAAACCTCGGACGGACAACATCCTTTTGCGGTGATATTAAGTTGCATAGATTCCCGTACTTCGGTTGAGCTGGTTTTTGACCAGGGCTTGGGTGATGTTTTTAGTGTTCGTATTGCGGGCAATATCATTAATGAAGATATTTTAGGCAGCATGGAATTCGGCTGTAAAGTTGCTGGCGCTAAAATAATCGTGGTTTTAGGCCATACTAAATGCGGCGCGATCAAAGGTGCGTGCGATCACTTGGAATTGGGTAACTTGACGGCCTTATTAAGCAAAATACAGCCGGCGGTATATGATGAAAAAACGGTAATCGAAAACCGTAATTCCGGCAACGATGAGTTTGTTGAAAAAGTAGCCACCCTTAATGTCAAAAGAACGGTGCATGCCATCTTGGAACGTAGTCCGATTTTAACGGAGATGTTAGAAACGGGCGCGATTGGCATTGTCGGCGGCAATCATGATCTTAGCAGCGGCGAAGTCAGTTTTTATGCTGATACGCTAATGATTAATAAGCCATAAGTCATGCACTTCCAGCAATAACAAAAGGGTAGCAATTTAGCTTTTTTTACACTTTAAGGACTTTATTATGATACACAAACACGCTCAATTTTATTTTCGCCATCTTAACGACGATGTCCCGGCAGGCATTGTGGTATTCCTGGTCGCATTGCCCTTATGTTTGGGCATTGCTCTGGCTTCGGGCGCCCCGCTGTTTGCCGGGTTGATTGCGGGAATGGTCGGAGGACTGATTGTCTCCTGGCTAAGCGGATCACAGCTTTGCGTATCAGGTCCGGCTGCCGGTCTTACTGTAATCGTATTCAATGCGATTGAAACGCTCGGCAGTTTTCAGGGCTTGCTGGTAGCCTGCGTTTTAGCGGGCATCATGCAGCTCGCTTTGGGCTACCTAAGGGCGGGAATTATTGGCGCATTTTTTCCTTCAGCCGTTATTGAGGGTATGTTGGCGGCCATCGGTTTAATTCTGATTATCAAGCAGATTCCCCATGCTACCGGTTACGATACCAGCTATGAAGGCGACGAAAGTTATATGAAGGAAACAGCCGGCTCAAGCTTTATCGAATTGTTTGATGCGTTTGGCGGCATTTCTACCGCTTCGATAATTATCAGCGGGGTAGCCTTGTTGCTGTTGATCTTATGGGGAACGCCCTGGATTAAAAAACAAAAGTTGCTTAAGCTGATTCCTGGGCCGTTAATCGCTGTGCTTTGGGGTGTTGGTTATAACCTGATCGCCACATATTTTGCGCCAAACTGGGCGGTCGGTACCGAGCATCTGGTCAAATTGCCGGTCTCGGAAAAGGCCGCTGATTTCTTCAATAATTTCATGTTCCCGGACTTTAGTTATTTGTCCAATCCGCAGGTCTATGTGGTCGCAGTAACGATTGCAATCATCGCCAGTCTGGAAACATTGTTAAGTTTGGAGGCGACGGACAAGCTTGATCCATTAAAGCGACTCGCGCCAACCAACCGCGAATTGAAGGCGCAGGGCGTCGGCAATATAATCAGCGGCTTGCTCGGTGGACTCCCCATTACAGCAGTTATTGTAAGGAGTTCGGCCAATATTAATGCGGGAGGGCAAACGCGAATTGCCTGCTTTACGCATGGCTTGTTTTTACTGATGAGTGTTATGTATTTGGCCAATTACCTGAACTACATTCCGCTATCTTGCCTGTCGGCCATTTTATTGCACACAGGTTATAAGTTGGCAAATCCCGCCTTATTTAAAAAGTTTTACCAAAAAGGCATGAGCCAATTTCTGCCGTTTGTGATCACCGTGCTGGTTATTTTGGTGACCGATTTATTAAAAGGCATGACCATCGGTATGGTAGTTGGGCTGTTTTTTGTAATCAAGGCCAATTATTCTGCGGCGATTTCCTTGACTCAGGATGGAGCACATTATGTATTGTTATTCAACAAAGACGTTTCTTTTTTAAACAAGGCTTTGCTGAGAAAATTCATTCTGCACATTAAAGCGAACAGCAGCGTAATCATCGATGCAAGCAAGGCCAAATTTATCGATCATGACATACTGGAAACCGTCGAGGATTTTCTAGCCACGGCGCCGGATGACAATATTATCGTGGAAATCATCGATTTATACGGCAAGGAAAAAATCAAAAAACATGATTCTTTAGTGGTGTTAAATGAGCGGGTATAGATTCGGAGCAGGTGGCTCGCAATAAATGAAATGTCCGGCTATTGCGAGTTGCCTTATAATTGCCGCAATTTTGGTGAAGGAAATTTAACATGCTGCAAACATTAAAGGCAAGACACGAACTGCGCTTGTATGAGCTTAAAAAAGCGGCTAATGAATTTCTTGAGTTCACCGAAAATTTAACGCTGCTTCAGGTGGTTAATGAAAAAGCGCAGCAGATGACTCAGGCGGTTGAGGTATTGCAGCGGCTATTGCAACAGGACTTGACTGAAAAAACGCTGCTTAAAGCTATTAATGCTTCTGAGGCGGCGTCGTTGCTTGATGAGATTGTCGATGCCGATGCGGTTAGCGGATTGGAAACTTATGTGCTGTCGGCGGCGGCAAGCAGTGAAGATGCCGAGTTGACGCAATTTTTGTCCGAAATCATGGACAAGGTCGAGCATAAATATAATCGGCTGCTGGAAAAAGCGCATGCTTATAATGCGCTGCTTATAGAGTAGACGATCCTGGTTTGACGCTGTCGCCAGGCGTGTTAATAATTGCGCTGTACGGAAAACTTCGCCAATAGCGTCAATGCTTCCTTGTATTCGGAATCAGGCAGGACGTTTAATGCATCTATTGCCTTTTGAGCTTCTTCGTTGGCGCGTTGCTCTGTGTATGCTATGGCTTTAGTGTTTTGCACCACGGCATACACTTCGTTGAATACATTGCGATCACCGTTTTTAATCGCATCAATAATGATTTTTGCCTCGCTTTCGTTACCGTTTTGTATTGCATAAATCAGCGGCAAAGTTGGTTTTCCTTCGGCAAGATCATCGCCAAGATTTTTACCCAGTTCTTCCTTGCTGGCTTTGTAATCGAGTGCATCGTCGATCAGCTGAAAAGCGATGCCCAAATGTTGGCCGTACTGCGCCAAGCCTTCTTCGGTTTCAGTTGATGCCCCGGCAATAACGGCGGCCAGTCGGGTCGCGGCGCTAAATAAAATAGCCGTTTTTCTGGCGATAACTTCGAGATATTTTTCTTCTGTGGTCTCGGGGTTATTGCAGTTTAAAAGCTGAAGAACCTCGCCTTCGGCAATTGCTGTGGTGGTTTTTGACAGGATTTCCATGACCCGCATGTTGCCGGTACGTACCATCATTTCGAAGGCGCTGGAATAAAGGTAGTCGCCGACCAAGATACTGGCCGCGTTGCCCCAGACGGCATTGGCAGATTCTTTGCCTCGCCTGAGGTCGGAGTCGTCAACAACATCGTCATGCAGCAATGTGGCGGTGTGAATGAATTCAATAACCGCAGCCATCAATAGGTGGCTATCGCTAACCCCCCCCAAGGCCTTGGCAGCCAATAACAGCAGCATCGGGCGCAATCTTTTACCGCCGTTGCCGACGATATAGTGGCCCATCTGGTTAATCAGGATAACATCGGAACTTAATTCGTTAATAATAAGCTGATCGACGGCTTTTGCCTCAGCGGTAGTTAATGTCTTGATTGAATTGAAATCAATAGTTGCCGGGGTGTTAGCGAAGAGGTGTGAGTGCGATGCCATTATGTCGTGCTGCGTGTAAGTTTGGGTTATTTTTCATGATGATAGCTATGAAAATGAAAGTCTGCTAGACTATTATAACTTAATAGAACATTAATCGCCCATGCTATTGATTGAGTAGCCGGGTGGTAATGCTTGTTTTTGGGCTATTTTAATATGATATTTAGGGGGTTGGTTAATTTATATTGACTTAACCTGATTTTAAAAATATAATTTTCTGTTCATTTTACACAGATTAATGCTTGATGGAGCTTGCGCCGATGTATGCGGTAATTCAAACAGGTGGTAAACAGTACCGCGTAGAAGAAGGTACTTTCTTAAAAATAGAAAAACTGGAGCTAGGCGAAGGCGATAGCATTGA
>CANNNN010000225.1 GCA_947506075.1 Methylococcaceae bacterium | reverse complement strand
CGTAAGCAGCCTTCTTTTGTGTGGTGGGCCCTGTAGGACTTGAACCTACGACCTGCCGATTATGAGTCGGACGCTCTAACCAACTGAGCTAAGGGCCCTTAATCTATTATTTACTCACCATCCAAAAAGCATCTTAATTGCTCTGATCTTGAAGGATGTCTGAGTTTTCTCAATGCCTTGGCTTCAATTTGACGAATCCGCTCACGCGTCACATCGAATTGTTTGCCTACTTCTTCCAGCGTATGGTCGGTATTCATATTGATACCAAAACGCATGCGTAGAACTTTGGCTTCTCTTGCGGTTAATCCCGCCAACACATTTTGTGTTGATTCACGCAATCCGGCAATGGTTGCAGCCTCGACCGGAGAGAGTACTTTAGCATCTTCTATGAAATCGCCCAAATGAGAATCTTCATCGTCGCCGATTGGGGTTTCCATCGAGATAGGTTCTTTGGCAATTTTTAATACCTTGCGCACCTTGTCTTCAGGCATTTCCATGCGTTCCGCCAGTTCTTCGGGCGTCGCTTCCCGACCCAACTCCTGAAGTATTTGCCTGGAAATCCGGTTCAATTTATTGATCGTCTCGATCATATGTACCGGAATACGGATAGTTCTGGCCTGATCCGCAATGGAACGGGTAATCGCCTGTCTGATCCACCAGGTTGCATAGGTAGAAAATTTATAGCCGCGACGATATTCAAATTTATCGACCGCTTTCATCAATCCGATATTACCTTCCTGAATTAAATCAAGGAACTGCAAACCGCGATTAGTATATTTTTTAGCGATAGAAATGACCAGTCTTAAATTGGCTTCGATCATTTCTTTCTTCGCGCGCCTTGCCTTGGCTTCGCCAATAGACATGCGGCGGTTGATGTCCTTTAAGCCGTTAATGGTCAGTCCAAACTGCGACTCTATCTCGGTTAATATTCGCTGGGCTTTTTTTAGTTCTTTTTCGCGCTCTTTCAGCGCTTCTGCATACTGACTTCCAGCGCTTAAATAACCAGCCAGCCATTCCGAACTGGTTTCATGCTCGGGAAAAGAAACAATAAACTCCTTGCGCGGCATTTTTGCATGATTGACAAAAATCTCCAAAATCACCTTTTCCTGTTCGCGCACTGCAGCAACGCCATTAGGAATGATAGCGGTCAATTTCTTTAAATATTGTGGCGTCCACTTGAACTCCATGAACAACTCAGCCAGAACAGTAAATTCTTTGTCTGTCTTGTCGCTAGCGTAGCCGTGCTTCTTAATGGCTGCCGCAGCCGTTTTCAACTGGTTCCTTAGCGTCTCGACTTTGTCTTTGACTTCTTCGTAATTGAGTCCTTTCGGCTCTTCTTCTTCGGCAGTCTCTTCGGCATCTTCGCTGACGGGCAGTGCTGCAGCGACAAATTCCTCAGGCTCACTTAAATCCACAAAGCCAGAAATTAAATCTGTCAGCCGAATCGAGCCTTCTTCGCCGGAAATACTATCAAATGATTGCAGGAAATCTTCTACAACGACACAGGAACGAGCAATCGCTTTAACCAGTTGCTGCTGACCTTCTTCGATACGCTTGGCAATTTTTAATTCGTCTGCACGAGTCAACAACTCCACAGAACCCATTTCCCGCATGTACATGCGCACCGGATCGGTGGTTCTGCCAAACTCGCTATCAACAGAGGCTAAAGCGGCAACTTCTTCTGCATCTTCATCATCCGCCGATGCGGCCGCTGAGTCAGTAATTAAAGAATCTTCATCCGGCGCAACTTCATGGACCTGAATTCCCATATCATTGATCATGCCAATGATATCTTCAATTTGCTCGGGGTCAACAATATCACTGGGCAAGTGATCATTAACCTCGGCATAGGTCAGATAACCCTGCTGCTTGCCTTTGGCTATTAGTTGTTTAAGTTGCGACTGCTGCTGTTCTTGATTCATTATTTACTCACGGAAGACTCGATTCGACCTGAATTCGCCGAACCGAAAATTATACTACAAATTTCTATTCTTTTGTACCAAACTTTTTGCCGCCAACGTTTTACGTAATAGGTCCTTCTCCTCCGCATCCAGCTTGCCCTTATTCAGCAATCTGGCCAAAACAGCCTCCTGATCTTGGATAATCAGCCTATCCAGCGCATCGAAAAACTCTGCCTCTATACCCGCATCAGGTACCGGCAAATCCAACAAGGCCAATGCCTTGATGGATTTTTCTTCAGCGGCACCCCGATAACACTCCACCAAAACAGCTGTATTTGCAGAATTATTATCCGCAATCATCGATAGAATGCTTTTAAACAGCGCCACACCAGGGAATCCCAGCTCACTCCAGTCTAGCTCTCGCTGATCAAGCAGTTCAGCCAACCTTGGATTCTGAACTAGCAAGGCAACGGCCATCCGCGCCGACGATAATCTACTGTTATCCTGAGATCTTTTTCCGACTTGCTTAACGTTTTGTTTAGAAGCAAGTGTAGCTGTATTATCCAAAATATCCAGCCGACCCAATCCGGACAGTTCTTTTAGCCGATCAAACATCATCTCTTTGAAAACACTGTCCGGTAACTTCTCCAGATACGGCTTGGCTTTAATTACTAACTGGGCTCGCCCTTCCATTTCGGATAGATTCAATTCATTCGAGAAATGCCCGAAAAAATACTCCGACAATGTTTCTGAAGCCTGCACGCGATCAATGAAGCCATCGACGCCTTCCTCACGCACCAATGAATCAGGATCGTGCTGTTGCGGCAACAACATAACGCGAATCTGCCGTCCGTCTTTTAGACTGGAAAAAGCCGGCTCCATCGCCCTCCATGCCGCTGCGCGCCCCGCCTTATCGCCATCGAAACAAAATACCAGTTCCGAGGAAAATCGAAATAATAAGTCCAGATGAGCTTGGGACGCCGCAGTCCCCAAAGCCGCTACTGCGTAATTAATACCGCATTGAGCCAGGGCGATGACGTCCATATAACCCTCAACAATCAAAATTCTCTGGGGTTTCGCGTTCTTTTCCAGCAGTTCATACAAGCCGTAGACTTCTTTGCCCTTATGAAATAGAGGCGTTTCCGGGGAATTCAAGTATTTGGGCAAAGAATCGTCGAGCACTCGCCCACCAAAACCCACAATCCGAGCTCGCTTATCCCTGATTGGAAACATGATCCGGCCTCGAAATCGGTCATAGGCTCGCCCTTCTTCGTTACTAACCAACAGTCCTGCTTCGAGCAATAATTTTGGGTTAAATCGGGTCTCCAGAGCTTTCCATTCATCGGGCGCATAGCCGATCATGAAACTATTGGCACAATCGCCACTGACCCCCCGATTCTTTAAATACTCAACGGCTTTTTTCCCGGCATCACTAGTCCGCAATTGCTCAGCATAAAAGACGGCCACCTGCTCCATCAACAGATACAGACTGTTTAAATCTTCTTTCTTTTGCGCGGGCTGATATTCGGTGGATACTCTCGGCACCTCGACCCCGACAAACCCTGCCAGATCCTCAACCGCTTCAATAAAATCGAGATGACTAAAATCCATCAGAAAGCTGATAGCGTTTCCGCTAGCCTCGCAGCCAAAGCAATGAAAGAATTGCTTTTTTCGATTTACAGAAAAGCTCGGGGTTTTTTCGACATGAAAAGGACAGCGGGCGACAAAGTTGTTACCCGTTTTTTTTAGAGGAACGTGCGAATCGATTAAATCGACTATATCAACCCGCACCAATAGCTCATCAATAAATTCGCGCGGGATTCTACCGGACAAGGCTATGCTCCGAAGATTACATGACAACACATAGGACCATCGAAGGTCCGCAGTAGAGCAACACAGGAACAGTTGCCCAGGAGCGGTTGCCGGGCGACATCAGTAAAAAAATTAGCCAGCTAACGCAGCCTTGATTTTGATACTAACAGCCGACATATCGGCGCGTCCCTGCATATCTGTTTTAAGCAAAGCCATGACCTTGCCCATATCTTTGATTGATTCGGCACCAGACGCTGCGACTGCATCTTTAACCATGGTATCGATTTCAGTTTCGGTTAGAGCCTGGGGCATAAAATCCTGAATAACCGGAATTTCAGCCTCTTCAATAGCCACCAGATCATCTCGACCCGCATCAGAAAACTGGCGAATAGATTCGCGGCGTTGCTTAAGCATTTTATCGAGAACCAGGATAACCCGTTCGTTATCCAAAACAATGCGTTCATCAACTTCAACCTGCTTGATGGCAGCTAAAATCAAACGAATAACACCTAACCTGGCTTTATTGCCGCCTTTCATGGCGGCCTTCATATCTTCCTTGATACGATCTGTTAACAAATCCATCGTATTAACCTTAAGATTTATAGTACAGGACGTCCGCGACGCAAGTTTTTCAGCGCATAACGCTCACGCGCCAATTTTTTCAAGTGACGCTTAACAGCGGCAGCACCTTTACGTTTACGCTCTGCAGTTGGTTTTTCATAAAACTCACGACGACGCACTTCTGCTAAGACACCCGCTTTTTCACAAGCGCGTTTAAAACGGCGAATCGCAATATCAAAAGGTTCGTTTTCTTTGATTTTTACTGACGGCATTATAATGACCCGAATATGTTAATATTTAAAAGTTAGGATTTTTTAATCCACTGAACAAACAGAACCCTTAATTATACCTTTACTTT
>CANNNN010000224.1 GCA_947506075.1 Methylococcaceae bacterium | reverse complement strand
GCGCCTATGATTTCTGGAGTGGCTTCCTCAGTAGCATCTATAGGTGCATCCAGATTTTGTTGTTGTCTGCTATGAATGCAGGCGCGATGAGCCAGGTCAACGACTTCTTTGATATCGAAAGGTTTGGGAAGATATTCAAAAGCACCACCGTGAAATGCCGAAACAGCACTTTCCAGATCGGAGTGAGCGGTCATGACGATAACGGGTAGCTTAGGGTGACTCAGTTGAACCTTATCCAAAAGTTCCAGGCCATCCATGCCGGGCATGCGAATGTCGGTAATCAATGCGTCCGGCTGACTGTGTTGTAAGGCGCTAAGCAAATCAGCGGCACCAGAAAAACTGCGAGTGATAATATCAGCTTTTTGCAGGGCTTTTTCCACAACCCAACGTATTGATTTGTCGTCATCAATAATCCACACGGTTTCGGGTTTAGTCATTGCCGGGCTCCTGCAAGGTATTGATTGGTAAGTAGATTGAAAACACGGTGTTACCAGGTTCGCTTTCACATTCAATTAAACCGTTATGCTGATTAATCAAGGCCTGGGCTATTGATAAACCCAATCCGGTTCCATCAGCCCGCCCGGTAATCATCGGATAAAAAATCTGGTTCATCATGTCGGCATGAATGCCAGGACCGTTATCAATAATGTCACATCTAACGGCTAATTTATAACGTTTGCGACCGATAGTGACTTGCCTGTGAATCCGGGTTTTGATAAGAATGTTGCCGGATCCATTCATGGCTTGCACGGCATTTTTGGCGATATTTAAAATGGCTTGAATCATCTGGTCTTTATCAGCCAGTAGATCGGGGATGCTGGGGTCATAGTCAGATTTAATAGAAAGACTAGTACTGGATTCGACTTGAACCAGTTGCCTGACCCGTTCCAGTACTTCGTGGATGTTGATGGCTTTTTTGTTGGGGAGTTTGTTCGGCCCCAGCATTTTATCCATTAAGCCTTGCAGGCGGTCAGATTCAGCAATGATGATTTGAGTATATTCCTTTAGTTCCGGATCTTTCAGTTCCAGATCCAGTAACTGGGCCGCGCCACGTAAGCCACCCAAAGGGTTTTTAATTTCGTGCGCCAGACCTCTGACCAGTAATCTGGCGGTGTTCTGTTGGCTTAATAAGCGTTGCTCTTTAGAGATGCGTAAATGATTATCGACTTGCTGTAATTCGACAACTATCTCATTAACATTATCATCTTTTAATAAGGGCGTTGCGCTAAAGTTGATGGTGAGGCTATGGCTCATCCGATCAAGAATCAGTTCACGGTCAACCAAGGGCTCGGCCATGGTTAAGCATTGCTGAAGGTTAATCATTAATGCAGGATCGGACGATTTGAATAACTCATGCGCATTCAGTCCGACCAGATGACGCGAACTATCGGCAAGCAGGATTTCACCGGCAGAATTCAGGTAAATAAGTGTCAGATTGCGATCAAATAGCAAGATGGCAGTATTAATGTTTTCAAGTATACGTTTATGCATGGCTTGCTTAGGGTTGATTAAAGTAAAAGCAATACGGTTTATTAAGCAATTTGTGGGCCGAAATTATTTAGCGCTAAGCGCTAAAGGATTCATTCTGTCATAGTCAATTTTGGGCTTTCAGATTGTGGCAATATTTTCCATATACGGGCATGGCGAGTTAATTTATGCACCATTTTAGCGCATAAAACCATTGTGTTTCAGGTTTTAAGTCTATTAATGTCGGTGAATCAACCATAAAACTGTCATCAGAGACAAAGGTTTAATAACACATCAGGAAGTTGGACGCTGTCTTAAGGCCGGAACCAATTGCGGATACTGTGTGCCAGAGATCAAGGCGTTGTTGTGAGTAAGGAGATTAATTTATGGCGCAAATGATGTAAGTTGGTATATCAACTTTCCTTGGCCCGGTAAATTAATTGCTTACATCTTTGGTACAAGTGTTAATAATTAATGCCTTCGTATAGAATAGTTTGTTTTTGTTCAGGCTGGCTTGATGCGTATTCATTCACTCCCCACTCAATTGGTTAATCAAATTGCGGCAGGTGAGGTGGTCGAAAGACCCTCATCAGTGGTAAAAGAATTGGTCGAAAACTGTTTTGATGCTGGCGCAAGCCATATTTTTATCGAGATAGAACAAGGTGGCGCAAGGCTGATTAAAATCAGGGATAACGGTTGCGGGATATTTAAAGAAGATTTACCGTTAGCATTGTCACGACATGCAACCAGTAAAATTTCCAGTTTAAAAGATCTTGAACAAGTGGTCAGCATGGGCTTTCGCGGTGAAGCATTGCCAAGCATTAGCTCGGTGTCAAGACTCACTTTGATTTCACGGATTAGTGATGCCGATTGCGCATGGAAAGTGATTGCTGATGGCACCGAAGACAACTTTGATCCGCAACCTGATCCACATCCCCAAGGTACCACGATTGATGTGCGTGACCTGTTTTACAACACGCCTGCCAGACGTAAGTTTTTGAAGACCGAAAAAACCGAATTCGCCCATATTGAAACGTTGGTACAACGGATGGCATTAAGCCGTTTCGATATTGGCTTTACCTTGTCGCACAATCAAAAAGAAATACTTAATTTAAAACCCGCAGAAACAGATGCCGAGCAGGAACAACGCATTGCCGGTATTTGTGGTTCGGCTTTTATCGAAAATTCGGTAAAAATTGATTTTGCAGCTTCGGGACTGAGTGTTACCGGTTGGGTGGGTTTGCCGACCTTTTCCCGAAGTCAGCAGGATATGCAGTTTTTTTATGTCAATGGAAGATTGGTTCGGGATAAATTAGTCTCACATGCTATCAAGCAGGCTTATCAGGATGTTTTGTTTCATGGTCGGCATTCGGTTTTTGTGTTGTATTTGACGCTTGATCCGGCTTTGGTTGATGTTAACGCTCATCCTGCAAAACTGGAGGTTAGATTCAGGGAAGGGCGGCTCGTTCATGATTTTCTTTTTTCAGCCTTGCATCGTTCGCTTGCCGACATAAGACCGGGAAAAAACATAATCGAATTGGATGCCGGGTTGCCTGTACAACTTCATCAGGTTGCGAGTGCAGCAGTGAAGGCGGTAGAGGAAGGCAGAGAGCTATTTTCTGGCGATCGTGTAAGCCAACAAACGAAGCCCACTTCCGATCTTAAGCCGATTTATAGTCCACGCCCTCCACAGCAAGGTTCCTTGCCTTTGCAGGTAGAAGAAGTCGTCAATGCCTATGCGTCTTTGTATCCAAAGACAGAGTCAGTTGCACAACCGATACAGTCAGACCCGAAGCCTTTGGGTAACGCAATTGCGCATTTGCATAATATTTTCATTCTAGCCGAAACAGCCAGCGGAATTATATTGGTCGATACCCACGCAGCTCATGAACGGATAACCTATGAGCGCTTAAAACAACAATACCAAAATGGCTCGATACCCAGTCAACCCTTATTACTGCCGATTAAAATAAAAGTTAGTACGGCAGAGGCCGATTTAGCTGAGCAAGAATATGATTTTTTTATGTCGCTGGGTTTTGAACTTAACCGTTCCGGCCCGGAAACTTTGGTGCTGCGTTCAATTCCGGTTTTGTTGGGTAATACCGATCTTGAAACTTTGATTCGCGATGTGTTGTCCGATATGACCGAGTATGGGATGAGTCGGCGGATTCAGGATAAGTCTAATGAAATTTTGTCTGCTGTAGCGTGTCATGGTGCTGTAAGAGCGCGTCGCCGATTAACCGTTGATGAAATGAATGCCTTATTGCGGGATATGGAGCAAACGGAAAGAATAGGGCAGTGCAATCATGGCAGACCTACCTGGATTGCCTTGTCGACTCAAGAGCTTGATAAATTCTTTTTACGTGGGCAGTAAGTTTATTGATATTAATAATCTAAATATTCAACTCATGCAAAATCTACTAAAGCCTCCTGCCATTTTTCTGATGGGGCCTACCGCATCGGGAAAAACGGCTTTATCGGTGCAGTTGGCCGAGGCGCTTAACGGAGAGATCATCAGTGTCGATTCAGCCTTGGTATTTAAGGGAATGGATATCGGTACCGCCAAACCTACGCAGGCAGAAAGAGTCGGCATTCCCCATTATTTGATAGACATACTTGATCCGGCTGAAGTGTTCTCTACGGGGCAGTTTAGAAAACAGGCGCTGGCCTTAATGGATGATATAACGACCAGAGGTAAAACTCCGATATTGGTTGGCGGCACCATGTTGTATTTTAATGTTCTAAATAGCGGACTTGCTGTATTGCCCGAAGCCGATTCGGCTGTTCGTGCCAGACTTGATCAGGACTTGGAGAGCTTGGGTAAAGAGGCTTTACATCAACGGCTTGCCAAGATAGATCCTGTTGCGGCGGCGAGAATTCATCCGAATGATCCGCAACGCGTCCAGCGAGCCCTGGAAGTTTATGAAATCAGTGGTAAAGCGTTAAGCTCTTTTTTTACCGCAGCCCAAGAGCAGGACATTCCCTATCAAAAAATCAAACTGATTATCGCACCGCAAGATCGAGTGCTGTTGCACGACATCATTGCTAAACGCTTTATAAGCATGCTTGAGCAGGGTTTTATAAAAGAAGTAGAAGCGCTTTATCAGCGTGGCGATTTAACAGAAAAAATGCCTTCAATCAGAGCTGTTGGCTATCGGCAGGTCTGGTCTTATCT
>CANNNN010000223.1 GCA_947506075.1 Methylococcaceae bacterium | reverse complement strand
CCAGCACCTGAAGCTGGCGTGTCTACCAATTTCACCACCTCGGCAGAGGTAAGCTGTAAAAGCTAAAGTGAGGGCGCACTATACCATTCTATTTGAATTTGTCAATTTTGAGTTTGACCTTATTGCATAAACCCAATCTAAAAGGGGAATAGTTTTTCGCATTACACCCAAAACCTTTTCTCTTTCAATGCTAATCGATATACTAAGCCTATACATTAAGACAGGTTTTTTGCATCCATTCTCTTTATTTATTATTTAAATGACATTAAAGTCTAAAAATGACGTTGATTTTAGTTCAACGAACGATCCATATGCTGAGCGCGAAGCTGAGAAATATGAGAACCCAATACCCAGCCGTGAATTGATACTCCAGCTTATCGAGCATGCGGGAAAACCCTTGGGACGTGAGGAAATCGTAGAGGCGTTTGCGTTGGAATCCGAGGATCAGCTCGAAGCTCTTCGCCGCAGGTTACGGGCTATGGAAAGGGATGGGCAATTATTATTTAATCGCGGCAAAAAATATTGTCTGGTTAATAACGAGGATTTAATTGCCGGGCGCATTATAGGCCATGCGGATGGTTTCGGTTTTATCAAGCCGGATGATGGCTCGGATGACCTGTTTTTGTCGCCTAGAGAAATGAATCCCTTATTGCATAATGACCGGGCGCTGGTACGTATTGCCGGTATCGATAAAAAAGGCCGCAGGGAAGGCGCTGTCGTTGAAATCCTGCAAAGAAATACTCATCAGGTTGTCGGGCGACTCTATAAGGAAGACGGCTTTACTTACGTGGTTCCGGATAACAAGAATATAGCGCAAACCATCCTGATTAAAAAAGACGGCATCGGCAACGCAAAACAGGGTCAGATCGTTGTTGCCGAAATTGTCGAGCAACCGACCAAGCTACGCCAGCCTATCGGTCGAATCATTGATGTGATGGGCGAACACATGGCGCCGGGCATGGAAATCGAAATGGCGATTCGTTCCTACGAGCTGCCAAATATTTGGCCCGATGACTTGCTGGAAGAAATCAAGCCGCTGCAAAAAGACGTGCCGGAAGCGGCAAAGCAGGATAGGGTCGATTTGCGGGAAACGCCTTTAGTCACGATCGATGGCGAGGATGCCCGTGATTTTGACGATGCGGTTTATTGCCAGAAAACTCCCAAAGGCTGGAAACTGCTAGTCGCGATTGCCGATGTTTCTCATTATGTGCAGATTAATTCGGCGCTGGACCGAGAGGCTCAAAAACGCAGTACTTCGGTGTATTTTCCTGAGCAAGTCATACCAATGTTGCCGGAGATTTTGTCCAACGGCTTGTGTTCGTTGAATCCCCATGTAGATCGCTTATGTATGGTCTGTGAACTCTACATAGATCAGCAGGGTCAGGTTGTGCGCTCACGGTTTTTTGACGCGGTGATGAGCTCTCATGCCCGACTGACTTATAACGAAGTTGCCGCCATGCTGGTCGATGGCGACCAGGCTTTGGCCGAGAAATACCAAGACCTGATGCCGCATTTGCAGGAATTATACTCGCTTTACAAGGTGATGCGGATAAGTCGTGAACAGCGCGGGGCAATGGATTTTGATAGCCAGGAAACCCGTATCGTTTTCGGCGCGGAACGCAAGATTGAAAAGATAGTGCCGGTGGTGCGTAATGATGCGCACAAATTGATCGAAGAGTTTATGATCACCGCGAACATGGCGGCGGCGCGTTTTTTAAACGGCAAGAAAATGCCCAAGCTGTTGCGGATACATGATGGCCCTAGCGCCGACAAGCTGCTTAATCTGAAAACCTTTCTGGGTGAACTGGGCTTGAGTCTGGGCGGTGGTGCGTTGCCGACGCCGCTGGATTATATGCATCTGATGGAGTCCATTAAAGGCAGGCCCGATGCGCATTTGATCCAGACCGTGTTGCTGAGATCGATGTCGCAGGCTGTCTACAGTCCCGAGTTAAAAGGCCATTTCGGTCTGGCGCTGGAAGCTTATGCGCATTTCACCTCACCTATCCGCCGCTATCCCGATTTGCTGGTGCATCGCGCGATCAGGCATTGTTTACAGGGCAAGTCGGTGGAAAGCTTTTTCTACGGCGTGCCTGATATGGTGCTGTTGGGCGAACAATGTTCAGCCCATGAGCGCCGCGCCGACGATGCGACGCGAGACGTGGTCAGCTGGCTTAAATGTGAATACATGATGGACAAGGTCGGCGAGGAATTCCCCGGCATTATTTCTGCGGTCACCTCGTTCGGTTTTTTTGTAGAGCTTGCAGAAATTTATGTTGAAGGGCTGGTTCATATCAGCAATCTGGCTCAGGATTATTTTCATTTTGACCCTATCAGTCACCAGTTGAAGGGTGAGCGCACCGGTATTAATTATCGCCTGGGCGATAGCGTCAGCGTCAGGATAGTACGCGTTGATCTGGATGAAAAGAAAATCGATTTTGAACTGGCGGAAAAGCAAGTTGCTATGGCCACTAAGCCCAAAAAGAGACGTCGTAGGAAATGAAGCTAAGCAAAATATACGGCATCCATTCAGTACAGTCGGCATTAGACTACTCCCCTAAAAAAATCGGCAAGGCCTGGGTTGACGGACTCAGACAGGACAAGCGATTGACGCAGCTGGTCGAGGATTTATTGGATTTAGGGCTGGAACCTGAAAAAGTCGACCGGAAAAAGCTGGATAAATTAGCCGACAGCCAGAATCATCAAGGCATCGTTGTTGAAGTTCAAATGCCTGCCGAGTTATCGGAAAGCGATCTGAAGAACGCGGTGTTAACTTTATCCGGTGTACCGTTATTTCTGGTGCTGGATAATGTCCAGGATCCGCATAATTTCGGCGCCTGCCTTAGAACTGCCGATGCTGCAGGCGTGCATGGCGTGATTATCACCAAGGATAATGCCACCGGGATTACCCCGACGGTCTGTAAAGTAGCCAGCGGCGCCGCTGAAACTGTGCCGGTTTATCAGGTGACCAATCTGGCCAGAACCTTGCGTTGGTTAAAAGATCAGAATATCTGGGTCATGGGTGCGGCAGGCGAGGCGACACAGACTGCCTATCAAACCGATTTCACTGTGCCTCTGGCCTTGGTCGTGGGCGCCGAGGGTAAAGGTCTAAGGCGCTTGACCAAGGAACAATGCGATCTGCTGGTCAAGTTGCCGATGCAGGGCACGGTAGAAAGTCTTAATCTGTCGGTTGCGACCGGCGTATTGCTTTATGAAACCCTGCGGCAGCGATTAGTTGTAATCTGATCGGTATGCAGACAACATCAATACACACTCTTGTAGGCACGGGCCTAAGCTGTATCCGCGACGACCGGGTGCTGTTTGAAGAGCTGAATTTTGAACTGGTTTCAGGTCAGATTTTATTGCTGGAAGGCAAGAACGGCAGCGGCAAGACCTCACTTTTGCGCATAGTCTGCGGCTTTCGGGAAGCGGATTCCGGAGAACTACGCTGGTGCGGCGATGCAATAAATGACAGTTCATTTTTTGCACAGATGGCTTATGTAGGTCATCTGGACGGCGTTAAAAAGGAACTGTCCGTTTTGGAAAATCTAAAAATAGCCTTGGCACTGAATAGCTTAGGGCACTATTCGATAGACCAGGCTTTAAGCAAGGTGCATTTATCAGGCTATGACGATGTGCTGGTGCAGGCTTTGTCGGCAGGGCAGAAAAGGCGCTTGTCCTTGGCCAGATTGCTGATTACTCGTAGTGTGTTGTGGATACTGGATGAGCCTTTTACCTCATTGGACAAACAGGGCATTGCGCTGATTGAAACTTTAATGGCCGAACATTGCGCTAACGGCGGAATGATAGTGCTGACTTCACATCATGACATCGACTTGCCTGCTGTCGATGTCCAGCGGGTGTTGTTATCCTGATGTCTTTATCCCGAGCATTTTTTGCGGTCATTCGCCGCGATCTGGTTTTGGCGCTACGACGTCGTTCGGAGATCGCCAATCCCTTACTATTTTTTATTCTGGTGATAACGCTGTTCCCGCTAGGGATAGGCGCCCAGCCGCATTTATTACAAGCCATAGCGCCCGGCATCATCTGGGTTTCTGCGTTACTGGCGGCCATGCTGTCGCTGGATAGTCTGTTTCGTTCGGATTTTGATGACGGCTCGCTGGAGCAGATGTTATTAAGCCCACAGCCGACATCGGTACTGGTGTTGGGTAAAATTATCGCTCACTGGCTGGTGACCGGTTTGCCGTTGTTGATTGTCGCGCCGTTGCTGGCGGTGTTTTTAGGCATGCCCAATCATTCGTTGGGCATCTTGTTGCTGACCTTGCTGCTGGGAACGCCGGTGTTAAGTTTAATCGGCGCAATAGGTGTGGCGTTAACTGTGGGTTTGCGTAGGGGCGGAATGATTTTGTCGCTGCTGGTATTGCCCTTGTATGTGCCGGTGTTGATTTTTGCCGGTAATGCAGTGCAGATGGCAGGCAGCGGACTGCCGGTCGATGCGCAAATTAATATTTTGATTGCTATCCTTTTGATGGCCTTCGTTTTGGCGCCTTTGCCGGTGGCGGCGGCATTAAAAATGAGTATGAATTGATAATATCTCGTAAAATATTCGCTTAACAACGCCCCGGAATGTCACCGGCTTTGACTTTTATTTTGAACCTTTCGCCTGATTCCTTATGTTTTTAATCCCAGATCCCGTAGT
>CANNNN010000222.1 GCA_947506075.1 Methylococcaceae bacterium | reverse complement strand
GTAATGGCAAGCATGGATCATTTGATCCCAGAATTTCACCCTGTCGTCAATGCGTAACTTCTATAATATTGATTGTTGATTTTCGTTTCACTTAAGGATTTTCGCCTACCCCCCATAATCCGGTACAATCAAAAGTGATTTATGGAACACGAAAAGCAAGCATTAGTTTTTTTTGACATTAGCTGACAAGACAACGTCCTTATAAAAGGTGAGTTAATCACAAGCTATAGCATGAATCTATTTATTGTAAATTCCCTCCAACAGCGCAACTCTTATTCGTAAAGTATTTTATGAAAGTCCTGGTCTATAACGAGCTCAATCCCAAAACCATTCCCGGCTTCGCCAAGCTAAAAAAATACCTGGAAGATGATGACTTTAAATCGGCTGAAGTTAAAAAGGTTGGTGATAATCTGTACCGGGCCCGACTTAATCAACGTGATCGCTTGTTGTTCTCTATTTATCATCATCAGGAACAAAGTTACGCTCTATTGCTGGAGTTTATTAAAAACCATGCTTACCAGGACTCACGTTTTCTGCGCCAAGTCGTTAGTATTGATGAAGATAAAATTCCGACGCTGGATAGACCTGAGGAAAGCAGCGAAAAAACACTGGTTTATCTTAATCCCAATCATAACTCCTTTAACCTGCTGGATAAAATCATCTCGTTTGATGACCGCCAACAGTCGATTTATGATTTGCAACCGCCGCTGATTGTTATCGGTTCGGCAGGCAGCGGCAAAACGGCTTTGACGCTGGAGAAAATGAAACAGGCCATCGGCGACGTGCTGTATGTAACCTTGTCGGCTTATCTGGTTAAAAACTCCCGTGATCTGTATTACGCGCAGCATTACGATAACCCTGACCAGCAGGTTGATTTCTTGTCTTTTCAGGAGTTTCTGGAAAGCATTCAGGTGCCGCCCGGTAAACCGGTTACGTTCCAGGCTTTTCAGCAATGGTTTAGTCGTTTTCGTCAGGGTCAGCTGAAAGATGCGCATAAGCTGTTTGAGGAGTTTCGCGGCGTGATTACTGGTCCTGCCACCGATAAAAGCTGGCTGAGTCGCGAGGATTATCGAAATCTGGGCGTCAAGGAATCTATCTTCCTGGCCGAAGAGCGCGAGCTTGCGTATGACATTTTTGAAAAATACCTGAGCTTTTTACACGAGCAGCAACTATACGATAGTAATATCGTCAGTCACCAGTATTTACAAAAAAGCCAGCCCCGTTACGATTTTATCATTGTCGATGAGGTGCAGGATTTAACCAACATCCAGCTGTATCTGATTATCAAGTCACTGCGTCAGGCGCAGGATTTTATCTTGTGTGGTGATTCCAACCAGATAGTCCATCCCAATTTCTTTTCCTGGTCGAAAGTAAAGAGTCTGTTTTACCGGCAGGAGGACATACAAACCTCTGACGAGTTGATCCGAATCCTGAACACCAATTACCGCAATTCGCCGCAAGTCACCGACATTGCGAATAAGATTTTAAAAATAAAAAATCAGCGCTTCGGATCAATAGACAAGGAAAGCCACTATCTGGTGGAAAGCAACGGTCATAACCAGGGTGAAGTGCTGTTTTTGCAGGACACTCCGGCCATCCGCCAGGAGTTAGACAGCAAAACCAAAGCCTCCACGCTGTTTGCAGTGATCGTGATGACCTCCGACCAAAAACCGGCCGCACAACAGCATTTCAACACGCCGCTGGTGTTTACGATCCAGGAAGCAAAAGGTCTGGAATATGAAAACATCATTCTCTACAACTTTTTAAGCCAGGAAGAAGAGCGTTACAGGGAAATCAGCAAAGGTGTCAGTCTTGCCGACCTAGAACTGGACATTAAATATGCCCGGGCCAAGGATAAAACCGACAAGTCGCTGGAAGTCTACAAATTTTATATCAATGCGCTCTATGTTGCGATCACCCGGGCCGTTAAAAACCTGTACTGGATTGAAAGCAGCCCCAAGCAATCTTTACTGGATCTGCTGGGCTTGCGCGACGCCCAATCGAGTCTGCAACTGGCCAGTCAAAATTCCAGCCTTGATGCCTGGCGTCAGGAAGCGCATAAACTGGAACTGCAAGGCAAACAGGAACAAGCCGATAGAATACGCAGTGAAATTCTCAAGCAAAAAACGCCGGACTGGCAGGTCATTACATCAGAGACTCTCGTCGAGCTAAAACGCAAAGCGCTTGAAGCCAACGATAAGGTCGCCAAAATGACCTTGTTTGAATATGGCTTGGTTTATGAAGATCGCGACATCCTCAACAGCCTATTGAAAGCCGATTTCAAAGCCGCCAAACATCCGGATAAAGGTTTGCAGTTACTGCAACAAAAGCATTACATCGCCTACAGCTTTAAAAAACCCGACGCGGTACTTAAACAAGTCGATCAGTACGGTCCAGATTTTCGTAATATCTTCAACCAAACGCCGTTAATGGTCGCCGCCTGGATGGGCAATAGCGAGGTGATCAAGGCGCTATTTGAGCTGGGCGCTGACACAGAAAAAGCCGACGGTAACGGACTAACGGCTTTTCAACTCGCTCTGGCGCAAACTGACCGCAGTGAAACTTACGCCAAAAAGAAGCTCGCCGAGATTTACGAGCAACTGGAACCCACCAGCATGAGTATTCAGGTCGATGGTCGATTGATCAAACTCGACAAGCACAGCATGGAGTTTTTCCTGCTCAATCTGATGATAGCCCTGTTTTATCGGGTGATGTCGAACAAGATGAAAGGTAGAGTCAATGGTTTTTCCACCCAGGATTTGATCGCGGCCATAGAACATATCCCGACCAATATCCTCCCCGAACGTCGTAAACAACGGGCTTATCTGTCCAGCATCCTGGCTAAAAATGAAGTTTCGAAAGACGATAAATACAACCGAAAACTGTTTTATCGTGTACTGCGCGGCGCTTATATTTTCAATCCCAAGCTGACGCTTAAAGTGGAAGGCGAATGGGTCAATATCTATGAATTGCTGAGTATTGACAAACTAGCGCCGCCTTATGAGGCCCGGCAGGAATGGTGGCAACATCATGATCTTAATGTCTATGCTGAAAACAACATGGCTGTCGGAAAAAGTTTATTAAAGCAGTTAATTGCGGAACAACAAAGTTGAGTCCGTGCTTCAGCAACCTGTTTTTTTTGGATACCAAGATAAACAACAGGCCCTGTAACTCCCTGCATTTTCGTTTCGCCTAACGTAGGATAGTGTATTCAAGTAGTCAAACAATTGGGGGTAGCAACGATGGAAAGTGGCTATACGTATAGGGATCAATACGAATTTCAGATAGTCGGGTGCTACTCACTATTAAGGTCTAAGACCATTCCACACACAAACTCTCCGTCTGCTCCAGATCCTGTTGCACCGTAACTTCCTGTTTGGCAGACGGGTATTTATTTGCACAATATCCGCTTCACCATTAATCTCAAACTGGCACGAACACCTGCGGGTGATAGCTAAAAGTTGAAACTGACGGTCAGCAATCGGCCATTTAGAGACAGTGAATGAGACGAAAAAGTAAATCCCTGAAAGGCCGGTTTCATCCAGTAAGCAGACAAACATGCTAAACATGATTTCTCTCAAGGTTTGGTCACTTTTAGTTCCTGCAGCGCCCATTCAGCCATTTCCAAAATTGATACTTGGATATTCAAAAAATAGCTGACCAGTGCCAGATTAAGTTGTGGATTATTTTCTCGAATATCGTTTTCCGTCGGCCAAGTCTCTTTGTGAGATTGTCGCAAGGTCAATTCGTTAAACCGTGCCTATCCGGTTGATTGCCAAAACTATCAAGCAATGAACGCCTGAGAAAATCATGGGAAATGAAAACCCCGAAAAACATGGCGTTGTCGACCGACCTTGAGCCTACCAAACCAAGTTCTTGGCACTTTGGCAAGCAACCGGATAGGCATGCGTTAAACATATCGGTAATGGTTGTGTCGCAAATTATAAGGGTACAGCCGCACATATCTGCGAACATAATTATCATGCTACAGCCATATACAAATATATATTGGAATATTATTTTCTGAGAGCTTTTTTTAGATCATGTGCGTTGTTTAAATTTCATCGATAGTCTCATGTGCTGAATCAAAAGCTTTAAATCTCATCATGGGTTTGGTGATATTTGTGTAATGAACCAGTGATCTTGTTCCATGAGGTCGTTCAAATATTTGACACACCTAATAGATTTCTACAAAATTAATTACTCCTGCTAACATCAGCAGCGTATTGATATTGTCAATGCTCGCAGGAACTGCAGTAGTCGTGGAGCGGCCCAAAGCTGACGCCAACATTGCTCAGATTGCGTGCAAATTCAAGACGATTCGACAAACGATTATGCGAATATGAGAAGTTGCATTAAAATCACAAAAGGAGTAGACACGTGGACATTGCCGCATTACGCACTCTACACCCGATAGTGATCGCGAAGAATAAACGTCCGACATAATTGATCACTCTGGATTGCACCAACACGATTAGGTAAATGGGCTTACGACCCCCATAATTGCCTACCCCTGATCCACATACTCTTCACCTTTGGTTAGCATCGTATCTAATCACTTATAAACTTTGAGGTGTTAGCAAAATGCAAAGGACCACCAACACTATTAAGCTGGTTTGTTTAGCTTCGATGGACTATCAAGAACCCGTAGTCTCCTTATT
>CANNNN010000221.1 GCA_947506075.1 Methylococcaceae bacterium | reverse complement strand
TGAATTAAGGATTAAGCCGGCAGGCGTCTTAATAACGAACTGTGTAGATGGATTTTATACGGCCGCAAGAAAAGATATTTTTTTGGTGAAAAAAGCTGTCAAGAAGTTTTTTACTTATTTTTTCAATGCTGAGGGGCGCGAGTAGTTACGTTTTTTTAAGATATGATGGCTTTTTTGTAACTTTAAAAATACATAAATGGAATTATATCTGCGCTAACTTACCAGGGTAACTTCGCAGAGGGCAATGAGTAAGGTATAAAATAGCCTATTCATCGTCATCCTCATAAGGCTGCGCTTTTGCATTATTAGGGATTCTCGGAATTTTTGCTGAGCGTAAAAGCAGTAATGCGCTGCCTAAAACAAACAGCACGGCGACTATAAACACTATTATCCACATAGATTGATCCTCATTTTTGGCTTGTATTAGCCGGTTGAGATAGAATACAGCACACCGATCATTTACACATCAGAACATGAAACGAGTCGAATTACTTTCCCCAGCCGGAACCTTAAAAAACATGCGCTACGCATTTGCCTATGGCGCTGATGCCGTTTATGCAGGACTGCCGCGTTACAGTCTGCGTGTGCGCAACAATGATTTCCTCGAAGACAATCTGGCTAAAGGCATAACTGAAGCGCATCAACTAGGCAAAAAGTTTTTCCTTGCGACCAATGTGATTCCGCATAACGCCAAGGTAAAGACCTTTATCAAGGACCTTACCCCGATTATCGCGATGCAGCCGGATGCCCTGATCATGGCCGATCCCGGCTTGATTATGATGACCCGTGAAACCTGGCCGGATATGCCGATACATCTGTCGGTGCAGGCCAATACCGTCAATTACGCCTCGGTTAATTTTTGGAAAAGCATGGGCGTGGAACGGGTCATTTTGTCCCGCGAACTGTCGCTGGATGAAATTGAAGACATCCGTCAGCGCTGTCCCGATACCGAACTTGAAGTGTTTGTCCACGGCGCGTTATGCATCGCCTATTCCGGCCGTTGTTTGTTGTCCGGCTATTTCAATCATCGCGACCCTAACCAGGGAACCTGCACCAATTCCTGCCGCTGGAAATACGACACCCTGCCTGCCCATGAAAATGCCGAAGGCGATTATGTTCAAGATGGCAGCGCGTTATCGATGTCCGACATCAGCAATGCCAGCTGTGGCGGCGCGGAACGACATCCGTTGGCGGATAAGGTGTATTTTCTCGAAGAAGAAGGTCGTAAAGGCGAATTGCTGCCGGTCATGGAGGATGAAAATGGCACGTACATCATGAACTCAAAAGACTTAAGGGCTATTGAGCATGTGCAGCGTCTGGTCGAAATCGGCGTGGACAGCCTTAAAATCGAGGGCCGCACCAAGTCGCATTATTACGTGGCGCGCACCGCCCAAACCTATAGACAGGCTATCGATGATGCGTTAGCGGGTCGTGATTTTCAGCCCGAACTGATCGGCGTATTGGAAAACCTGGCCAATCGCGGCTACACCGACGGTTTTTACCAGCGCCACCATACCCACGAACAGCAAAACTATATCACCGGTTATTCCAAGAGCCATCAGCAACAGTTCTGCGGTGATATCAGAAGCTATGATCAGCAAACCGGCCTTGCCACTATTGATGTTAAAAACAAGTTTTCGGTCGGTGACAAACTAGAACTGATACTTCCGGAAGGCAATCAGGATATTATCATCGAAAGCATGAAAGGCATGCATGGGCAAGCAATGCATGAAGCCTCGGGCGGTGGTTATGAAGTAAAAATACCGCTGCCAGAAATCTGCGCCGAAAAAGGATTGTTGGCGCGATATATTTAAAATAATTTGATCCACGGAAATCTAAAGACCTACGACCCTGAGCAGGGTCGTAGGTCTTTAGATTTCGCATTAAGCACCATCGATGCATTTCCTCTGTCATGTTCTTATTTCATAACATCCTATTCTGTCAACACCGCTTTGTCTGGACGCTACCAGTCCAAAGCAGAGGCCTTAAACACTATTTCTTTTGAGATATATCTCACACTTTGTGTAGTCCGGGGCGAAGCAATCCGATCAGAGATGCGATTTTTAGTACAGGTATAAGCTAATGAAAACAATGAATAACTTATGGTTATTTCGACTGCACTCGTTACCCTTATCGCTGTTTCTTCAATAGATTACTTCTACATCCCCCCATCTGTAGCCATTGACAATAGTGCTGCAGCAAAGTCTAATGACCTACGTTCAATTACCTATCGACTCCCAGCTGAAATTTACCACTAACGGATAATAGCCACTAGATCGATGTTATCCACGTAAGCATAAAATGATGTGCATTTGGAATTTCAATTTTGTTTGTCAATTAGGAAAAGACGCTATTCATGCCTAAGATTAATTTTCGACTAGCAACAGGCTTCACCCTAATTGAAGTATTAGTTTCCATGGTTATTCTGGCGCTAGGCTTATTGGGCATAGCCGCATTACAAGGCATTTCGTTAAAAAACAATCAGGATGCTTATTTATACAGTCAGGCCAGTGCGCTGGCTTACGAAATGGGTGATTTGATTAAAGCCAATAAGGTCTATTGGAGTCCTAGTAATATACCCTATAGTGTTCCAACGCTAGTAACCACTGCCCCAGCAACGCAAAATCCTTGCCCAAATTGCGATGCAAAAGATCCCTGCTCCCCTGACAATATGGCTGCTCATGATTATTGTTACTGGCAACAAAAGGCGACGACAACATTATTAACCGGCGCCACAGTTGGTATTACAGAAAGTACCGGAGCAACGTCCTCCTGCACGGGAAGTGCCCCATCACTCTGCTTAACAATTTCCTGGCCCCGTATCGGGACTAAAAAATCAAGCAGTTCGGACACCACTACAAATACTTTAGGCTTCACCGCAAGCTACCAACTGGAAGTAACACCATGAACAAACAGCAACGAGGTTATACGCTGATTGAATTAATGGTCAGCTTGTTGTTAGGTCTGATGTTGATTTCAGGATTCGGCAGCCTTTTTACGCAATCGCAAAAAAATGCCACTGTCCAACGTTCGCTTAGTTACATGACCGATGATGGCCGCTACATACTGGAATTATTCGGCAGGGAATTACGGCGTGCCGGGTCTTTAAGAAACCGATATGATGTAAGTAATGGTGGCATCCCTGAAATGATCTTTACCGCCGATTTAACTGATCCTGCTGACACCAATGTTTTGGACTCCACTCTGAGCTTTACAGCTGGCGACTACATCCGGGGTGAATATAATGTCGGCGGTTTCGGTGCAACAGCTGATCCGCATAATATTAACCGGCTGGCGTTAAGGTATCAACTGATGAATAACAGTGAGTTAGCTCCCATCGACCTTAGTTCCAGTAATTCACCCTGCGAACGCCAAATACTATTGACGCAAGGCGAAGTGGATGATGCTGCGGGAACGCCGCCTATAGAGTTTCCGTCGACCCAAGTCCATCTGGTTACGCTTTATTTTTATGTGGCTCCTGATGAGTTGAATATACCTACTCTTTATTGTCGTGCAAACCGGCGTAATCGAAATCCCATAGATAATACAACTGCTCACAATGTTACTTCGGATGCTAGTGGTGAGCCGCTCATTTCTAACGTCGAAAAGCTGGTCATAAGCTATGGCATTGATACTGATATTGGTACTGGTACTGATGAAAATAAAGCAGCGAACTATTATGCGACTGCCGACAGCGTTTTTGATTGGCAGAAAGTCGTTTCAGCCAAGTTATCCGTGGTATTACGAAGCGATGAGGATCATTTAACGCAAAATAAAGTCCCTTATACGGTAGACGGAACTAAAACTACACCCAACGACCATCGCCTTTATAAGGTTTTTTCGACGACGATTGCATTTCGTAATGCATTTTAAAACTTTAGACGTTAAGCCTGTCATGAATTTTGAAGCAAGGTATATACATAATCAATGCGGAGCCGTTTTAATCTTCAGTATGATTATGCTGTTACTGCTGACTCTGGCCAGTGTCAGTATGATTCAGCAAAACAAGCAAGAACTGGCGATGACCGGAAATATCCTGGATCAAACTGCTTCGTTTGCAGGCTCTGAAGCCGAATTAGGTGCGGCGGAAAAGCTTATTGATGAATTTCGCGTGGCTGACTCGGATAATCATACATGTAACTTAACTCATCCGTCACTGGACGTAGGCAGCTTATTTTCAACTAGCAAAGGCGAGGCCACGATAACAGCTATTTTTTGCCTGGATAGAAGCGGGGGAACGACGGTCTGTGGTAATAGTTTAGATGATTGTAACTGTGCCAATAGGCAACGCACTGAAATATTCGCTATAAGATGGAAGTCATCAGCAACCAGCAATTACGGTTCACAACGCGTTTTGGAATCGGATTATGCTGTCAATTGTGTGGGTGGACTGCAAGTCAAGTGACAGGATAGCAAGAAACCATGCAATTTTTACTACTGAGGAGCAATTAACGGATTGAAAAACGGATAGTAACAATAAATTTTATTATAATTTAAATTAAATGGGTGGATATGATGGAAGCAAAAAAAACAATATTATCTCTGGCAATCTGCGCATTGCTGACGGCAGCAATGGCTAGTTATCCGATGATTGGTTATGCTGCTTCCGATAATTCGGACAAGGATAGCAAAAGCAACGACGATAAATCGGGCAAGGATAGCAAAAGCAACGAC
>CANNNN010000220.1 GCA_947506075.1 Methylococcaceae bacterium | reverse complement strand
TCTGGTTTTCACCGGCGCGATGGATTACTGGCCCAATGTGGATGCGGTCATCTGGTTTGCAACAGCGATCTTTCCCCAAGTTCTAAAAAAACACACGAACGTAAAGTTCTACATCGTCGGCTCCAAACCCACCAAAGAAGTCGAAGCGCTGGCGAAGAACGATAATATAATCGTGACCGGTGCCGTCGATGATGTGAAGCCCTATGTCGCTCATGCCACGATTGCAGTTGCGCCGTTACGGATTGCCCGAGGCATACAAAACAAGGTGCTGGAAGCGATGGCGATGGGCAAGCACGTTGTAGCAACAACAGCGGCAATGGAAGGCATCCCATATGATGATAGTCTTGCGGTGTCAGTCGCCGATGACGCAGAACTTATGGTTCAGCAACTGGACGAGTTGTTACGCAATGACGCCACTATTATTAAGTCAAACGCCAATCGTGAATTCGTTAAAGCGCACTTCAGTTGGGAGCAAAATGTAAACCGGCTTTCGGCTTTGTTACAAGAGTGATGGTATGGCTGCTGAATTAACACAAGCTCCATTGATTGTGCATATCATTTATCGCCTCGGCATAGGCGGACTTGAGAACGGTCTGGTTAATCTGATAAATCACCTGCCGGCCGATGCCTACCGGCATGCTATCGTGTGTCTAAAAGACAGCACCGATTTTAAAGAGCGCTTGACGCGCAGCGATGTAGTCATTTATCAGCTCAATAAAAAAGAAGGCCAGGACTGGGATTCCTTTATCCGGCTGTATAAATTGTTAAAGGAAATCAAGCCGGCCATCGTCCACACCCGCAATCTGGGGACACTGGAATATCAAATTCCTGCCTGCTTGGCCGGGGTAAGGCATCGCGTGCATGGCGAGCATGGCTGGGATGTGTCTGATCCCGATGGCACAAATATTAAATATCAATGGGTTAGGAGGCTGATAAAGCCGATGATCCAGCGCTTTATCCCGCTATCAAAACATCTGGAAGGTTATTTAACGGATAAAATTCATGTGTCCCCGAAAAAAATAACCCGGATATGCAATGGCGTTGATACCGATATGTTTTATCCACTCGTCGGTCAAAAAGTTCCGTTAGCAGATTGCCCGTTCTCGTTCAAACAGGACCAAGTCATTATAGGCACCGTGGGACGTATGCATGGCGTTAAAGATCAGTTGACTTTGGTTAGGGCGTTTATCTTGGTATGCCAAACCCACCACGAGCTTAAAACCAAGCTGAGATTGCTGATAGCCGGCGAGGGTCCACTCAAAGCACAAGCCCTAAAGCTATTGGAAGACAATCAGTTAAGCGATTATGCCTGGCTGCCCGGCGCACGTAAGGACATCGCTGAAATCATGCGCAGGCTGGATGTGTTTGTATTGCCGTCACAGGCTGAAGGCATCTCAAATACGATACTGGAAGCCATGGCAAGCGGATTGCCGGTCATCGCAACCGAGGTCGGCGGCAATCCGGAATTGGTGATAGACGGCGCAAACGGTAGTCTGGTTCCTGCCGGAGACAGTGAAATGATGGCGAAAAAAATCTTGGCTTATGTCGAGGATGCAGAAAAAAGACAACTGCACGGTCAACATGCCTATCAACGGGTATTGCAGGAATTTTCATTAACGGCGATGGTCGGAAAATATAAAGCCGTTTACGATACACTTTTAAATCAGGAATAGAGCTATGTGCGGAATTGTCGGCATCTTCGATATAACAGAAAAACGGGAAATCAATCGTGAGTTGTTGTCGCGGATGAACGAAACCCAGTTCCATCGGGGGCCAGATGAAGGCGGACTGCATATCGAAGCCGGTTTGGGCTTTGGCCATAGACGCTTGTCCATCATCGACCTGACCTCCGGCCAGCAGCCGATGGTCAGCCGGGATAAAAATGCGATTTTGACCTATAACGGCGAAGTTTATAATTTCCCTGAACTTCGACTAGAGCTGGAAGCCTTGGGCTATGTCTTCGATACCCACTGCGATACCGAAGTCATTTTATATGCCTGGCAGGCCTGGGGCGAAGCCTGCGTAGACCGATTACGCGGCATGTTTGCGTTCGGTATTTGGGATAGAGAGCTGCAGACCTTATTCCTGGCGCGTGACCGCTTGGGTATTAAACCACTGTTTTATGCTGAACTGGCAAACGGACAGTTTATCTTCGGCTCCGAGTTAAAATCTTTAAAGGAACATCCCGAGCTGCCTAAAGAATTCGACCCGACGGCGATTGAAGATTACTTTGGTTTTGGCTATATACCTGATCCGAAAACCATTTATAAACAGGTTTACAAGCTGGAGCCGGGTTATTGCCTAAGCATCAAGCGCGGTGATAAAGCCTATCAGCCCCGCCAATATTGGGATGTCGATTTTACCGTCAGACCACCGCAGGATGAGGAGACAACCGGTTTAGAGCTGATTGAGCGTCTGCGCGAGGCAGTTAAAATCCGCATGGTAGCCGATGTGCCGTTGGGCGCTTTTTTATCGGGCGGCGTAGACTCCAGCGCGATTGTTGCGATGATGGCAGGCTTATCGAATGACCCGGTCAATACCTGCTCAATATCCTTTGGCGATCCGGCCTTTAACGAAGCGCAATTTGCCGCAAAAGTGGCGGAACGCTATCACACCTCACATCGCCTAAACCAGGTTGATGCGGATGATTTTAGCCTGCTCGACCAGTTGGCCGGTCTTTATGATGAACCTTATGCGGACAGCTCGGCGCTGCCCACTTACCGGGTTTGCGAGTTGGCAAAAAAACAGGTGACCGTGGTCTTGTCTGGCGATGGTGGTGATGAAAATCTGGCCGGCTATCGGCGGCATCGCTGGCATACTTATGAGGAGCAGATGCGCTCATGGCTGCCCGACAGCATCAGAAAGCCGGTCTTTGGCCTGCTGGGACGGGTTTATCCAAAAGCGGATTGGGCGCCGAAAATTTTTCGCGCCAAATCAACGCTGGAATCCATATCGCGTGATTCGATGGAAGGATATTTTCACAGCGTCTCAGTACTTTCAAATGAATTGCGCAGCAAGCTGTTTAGCGATCAGCTGAAGCAGGATTTACAAGGCTATCAGGCGATAGAGGTGTTCAGGCGGCATGTTGATAAGGCGCCTACCGATAGTCCCTTATCGCTGGTGCAATATCTGGATATAAAAACCTATCTGCCGGGCGACATCCTGACCAAAGTAGACAGAGCCAGTATGGCCCATGCCTTGGAAGTGCGGGTGCCGTTGCTGGATCATAAGCTCGTTGAATGGATGGCCGGACTGCAACCGGAACTAAAGCTTAAGGGCCGCGAGGGTAAATACATTTTCAAGAAAGCCCTGGAAAGCTATTTGCCGGATGACATTTTATATCGCCCCAAGATGGGTTTCGCCGTGCCGTTAAATACCTGGTTTAAAGGCCCGTTAAAACATAAGGTGCGCGAAGCGCTGCTTGGCGACACCATGATGAACTGCGGTTTGTTTGATCAGGCATTTCTACGGCAGATGGTCAGCCAGCATGAAAGCGGTTTACGCGATTACAGTACGCCGATCTGGTCGTTATTTATGTTTGAAGCGTTTTTGAAAAGCAATGCTGGGTAAGGCCAAAAAATAGGCTACCAACTAAGGCGGGACAGTTTAAGGTTAAACCGTTCGCTTCGACTGCGCTCAGCGAACGGGCGCTCAAAAAGTCAGGTTTAACACGACACAGCGAAGCCTTAATGAAACGGATTAAGCTAACGTTATGGATCATGGCTGCATTTGATTGTACTGAATAGTTATGCGACTGACAGAATTTGAAGTTAAAGCGATTATTACCAATATAAAAGCGTTTTTTGGCAGTGAGGCGTCTGTTTATTTATTTGGCAGCCGGGTAGATGATAGTAAAAAAGGCGGGGATATTGATTTATATATTATTCCCGAAAACACAGCAGATCTCTATCAGAAAAAATTGAAGTTTCTCGTTGCGCTAGAAAGACTGATTGGAGAGCAAAGAATTGATATCGTATTTGCAACGGATTCCACTCGATTAATTGAGAAAATTGCATTGCAAGAGGGGATAGAATTGAATATACAAAACCTGAGAATACAAAAAGTTATCAGTGAATGTGATAAGCATTTGCTTAGAATGAATGATGCCTATCAGGATATGCAGTCGTTTATGTTACTGAGTTCTGAAAAATATCAACAACTGTCAAAAGACGAAATTCAGGACATAGACCAATATTTGTACCGGTTTTCAAAACTTCAGGATGCGATGGGCGAGAAGTTGTTTAAACTGATCATTAGCCGCTATGAAGAGAATGCAGATAAATTATCTTTTATTGATATTTTGAACAAATTAGAGAAACTGCAACTCATACAAAGTGCAGAAGAATGGAAAGTATTGCGTCAAATCAGAAATGATTTGGCTCATGAATATGAAGATGATCCGGATAAAATGGTCTGGATACTTAATAACATTTTTTCAAAAAAACAATTGTTAGAAGCTATTTATTTAAAATTAAGAAATCTTGTAAATGATTTTGGCTAGCAGAAGCAGGCTACCAACTAAGGAGGGGGATTTATTTAAATAAATCTCCCCTAGGAGTCTGTCTGACTTCTCCAGTGTAATTCTGATAAGATGAATTCATCTACCTGGAGACTACCGCCATGAGCAATCAATTTATAATCATAGACCGTGATCAGCCATTTGTTATCCCTATTCAGGAGTGGTTGCCGGATGATCATCT
>CANNNN010000219.1 GCA_947506075.1 Methylococcaceae bacterium | reverse complement strand
TCGCTGTCGGCAACAGTTCAATGCGGCTTTGCGAAATACCGCCCATCACATCATCATTGATAACCCTCCAGCCGAGAATTTCTTCGGCATTAGCCTCGGTAAAATCAATCAACATAGTATTTTGTGCTCTTTAGTGAACCCATTTTATTAAGCTACCAAAAATCGACAGAAAAGCAAGCAGAAAAGCATATTACTATAGGTTTTCGCCCCCTTCTATCGCCTCAACTATCTGTTATAAAAACGAATTGAAAATGTCTATACAGGGTATTATTTTGTGCTTTTTCCTGAAATTTGGATAGGGCTGTCAATCAGCTCATCTGCGATCTCGATAACCTGTTCCTCCTCACTCGCCAGATGCATTTCGATACGCTCGAGATCCCGGTTATAAAATGCGCGATGTTGGAACCTTTCTATCTGGAAATTCGCACCCAGCTCGCGGTTAAGTCGCAGCAGCAGATTCTTGTTAAACGCTTCGGTCACTTTTTGCTGATCGTTATAAGCGGCCTCCAGCACGCCGACATCCTTGATCAGGTCGACCCCTATCAATAAGCCGCCATCATTGCCAACGAGCTGAGCGATTCGCCTAAGCAGGTCTAGCGCTTCTTCGGACGTTAAATTTCCGATGCTGGAGCCGGGAAAAAAGGCGATACGGTTCTTTCCTGTTAAGCCGGAAGGTAAGTTCCAGGGCCCAGCATAATCGACGCAGATGGCATGCACGTCGAGCCAGGGATAATCCTTAGCAATCGAAGTGGCCGATTGGAATAAATGAATTTTTGAAATATCCATCGGCACGTAACAGCTTGGCCGTATTGCATCGAGTAATAGACGAATCTTGCTGCTGCTGCCGCTGCCGAGCTCGAAAAGCAGGGCGTCCGGTCCAATAACTTCGGCTATTTGAGCCCCGTATTGCTTTAGTAAAGCGATTTTCGTGCGGGTCGGGTAATATTCCGGGAGCTCGCAAATCCGGTCAAACAGCAAGGAACCTTCAGGATCGTAGAAGTATTTCGGCGCAAGGTGTTTTTGCTCGGCTTTCAAACCGGCGAGGATATCGGCTCGAAAATCGCTCAAATCGGGATGGAAATCGTGAAAATGTATCAAGGGTAAGTTAGTCATGCGTCGTCTGCCAAGCGGAGGCCCATAAACTGCCATCTGCTCTGGGGATAAAAAAAATTACGGTAGCTGGTGCGGATATGATCAGCCGGCGTGGCACAGGAGCCACCGCGCAGCACCATTTGATTGCACATGAATTTGCCGTTGTACTCGCCTATCGCTCCTTCCGGCTTTCGGTAGCCGGGATAAGCCGTATAAGGGCTTTGCGTCCATTCCCAAACATCTCCGCCCAGTTGCATGAACCTTTTGCCGGGACTTGGGGGCTGTGGATGAAAACGTCCGGATTCCAGGAAATTTCCTTGGGTCAAATCCTCCTCAGCAGCGGCATACTCCCATTCAGCTTCAGTGGGCAAGCGCTTCCCGGCCCAGCTTGCATAAGCATCGGCTTCAAAATAACTGAGGTGACAGACCGGTTCGTTAGGCTCAAGCGGTTTTAGTCCTTGCAAGGTAAAGCATTGCCAGGCCTTGTCGACTTGCTGCCAGTATAAAGGCGCTTTCCAGGACTCCTGTTGAACAACTGACCAACCGTCCGATAACCACAGTAAGGGCTGGTCATAGCCGCCATCATCGATAAATTGCCGGTATTCCGCATTGGTCACCAAACGGTTAGCCAGGGAAAAATCGTTTAACAGCACCTTGTGTCGAGGCGACTCATTATCAAAACAAAAACCTTGACCCTTATGGCCGATCGCAACCGTGCCTCCCGGCAGCTTGACCCAGTTCAATGCCACAGGCGAATTTTGTGCCGGTAAAGCAATATTATCCACGTATGCCGGAAACAAAGGGCTGCTGCCCAGAATATGCTTGATATCGGTCATCAGTAGTTCCTGATGCTGCTGTTCATGATTCAAGCCGAGCACGATCAATGTCCGAATTTTCAGGCTATCCCTATGACACTCCAGGTTCGTCAGCAATTCGCTGATGTGCAAGTCGATATGCGCTCTATAGCGGTAAATCTCGGCAACTGAAGGCCGCGAAAGGAAGCCACGTTGTGCTCTTGGAAACAGCTTACCAACGCCCTGGTAATAAGAATTGAACAGATAATGATAGTGGGGGTTAAACGGCCGATAGCCCGAAACATAAGGCGCGAGTATGAAGGTTTCGTAAAACCAGCTGGTATGAGCAAGGTGCCATTTCGGGGGACTGACATCGGCCATGGTTTGGATGCCATAATCCTCAACCAGCAGCGGTTCGCATAGCGCGACACTCTGCCTGCGCACTTGACAAAAAGACTCGCTCACTGCGCAGGACGAGGCAGCTTGGCTCATGTTCTGGAATTGATCATTGATAGCGTGCAAGCGGCCACTGGCTGATTAGCTCGCCGCTTCATTGGCTTATCTCTACGCCATGCCAGAAAGCAACATAGTTTTTAATGTTTAAAGCCTCTTTTTTCGGCTCGGGATAGTACCAGGCCGCATCCTTATTGATAGCGTCATCGACAACGATATCGTAATAACTTGCTTTGCCTTTCCATGAACAAAGGGTGTGCGTAGCGCTTTCACGCAGACATTCAGTCATCACGGAATCGGGAGGAAAATAGCAATTTCCCTCAAGGTTTACGGTTTCATTGCACTCGGCAATGAGGGTATTATTCCAGATAGCTTTCATTGTTCATGCTCCACTGCTGTTGACAACATAATACAAAAATAGATGGATTAACCGCCTTTCATTAAAACACAGCAAGCCTAAGTCCACTAGAACTAAACAACTATCCGCTAAAGCGGGTGGGTTTGAGTGACGGATTGGCAGTCCAGGCATGTCGGGTTTTCAAAAGCTCTGCGAACCTTTCGGGCAGAGTGGGAGAGCAGGTCTTTTGAAAGCAGACCCTGCACTTATCGCCATTAATTAAGCCATCTTCAGTTTGTCTCTGCTCGCAAGAAACGAGTTACTCATTGTCAGCGCCATCACCCGCATTTTGAACTCGGCTGTTAAAACTCAGCCTCCGTCAGCTGCAGCGATGGGACTATCTTTGAAATTAGCACGGGTATAGATGCTTATGGTTTTATTCAGATCGCTAAACTCAAAATTACCCGCAGGCACAAAGCCCCAGGATGGATCGGCATTGGCCAGGATGGACTGGTCAACGGCAATAGCATGATTCATATCCCGCGCAAACACAGCTAAATGCATAGCCTCGTCTACGGTATCGCCCAAAACCGTGTAGTCCATTTTAATGGATGAACCGATGTTGCCTTCTATCAAAGAGCCGGAAACAATGCCGAAACCGAACTGAATGCTGCCAAGACTAAGCCTAGACTGATTAGCCAATAAGTCCTGCAAACGTTTATAGGCATCTTCACAAGCGCCTATCGCGATATCGACCTGATCGGGTGCAAAGTGGACTATGATGCCGCTTCGAGAGTAACGGGCAACTTGGCCGCCATAAGCGATAAAGGACGCAGAGCAGATTTCCAGATAATCGTTAAAGGCATTGATGAGTTCTGTCGCTGAACATTGTGCTGTCAAGGCCGAAAAATCGCTCATGCAACCGGACACGACTATTTTGTCCCTATTTTTCAGCGGCACGGTCAAGGGGTTAATGCCTTCGGTCAGCAATTTGAGTAAGGCCGGCTGTGTGTAACGGCCAATGATGTGATAAGACTCGGCAATGTTTTGCAACATCATGCCGACGGCTTGCAGCATCAGATCGGTGCTTTCGCTAATGGCAACGGTTTTCATATTCCAATCAGAAAATAAACGTTCCTCGCAGCCATATTCCGCAGTCAAAACAGTAATGTCACAGTGCCGTGAATCGCCGCTAATTTTGTGCAACAACAGATCAACTATAACTTGTTCACCTTCAAGAATTTGGAAGAAATAGTCCCCGGCTGAGATCAACACACCGGTGACATTGATTTTGCGATTGTTTATGCTTGATTGACGGCCGATTTCCAGAATCTGTTCTTCGCTGAGTACGGCATTGACCTTGCTAATATAGGTGAGCCGTTTCATGCCTACCACGGCTTGAGGCATGTCGGTCTCCTTGCGGTAATCGCTCAGGTTGCGGATCGCTTTGCTCATCAGCCAGCCGCTTTTAATTAAGGCTTTTAAGTCAGCTTGAGAGACCAATCTTAATTCGCAGTCGATCAGGCAGCGTACCGTTTCAACGCGGCGATTTTGATGCGGCGGCAGGATTTCGCCGAAGTAATCACCCGGCCCCAATGCCTTGATGGTTCGGCCGTCTTGAATAACTTTTAGCCGTCCACAATCGACCACATAAGCCAATTGTGCGGCATCACCCTGGCGATAAATCTCATCACCCGTCTTGAAATGCGATTTTTGCAGATGTTCCGAAGGCGCTTGTGCCAGTACCGCGATGTCATTTCGAAATGCGAGCACCAAAAACCAATCGAAAATAATCCGCAGATTTCGCTCCAAACCCGGCACGGCAAGTAAGTTGATAAACCGCGAAATAAACCAGGCCGACTTGCCACTGATAATCAGGTGTCCCAGTCGGCACAGGGAATATTCGGCCATGTTGTAAGGCTGCAGGAACCACTTGCGTTTTTCGAAATTGCGCGTTGCGTAGCCTTGGGAGTGAGCCCAGGCATTGAAGCCGACGCGGGCGCCCAATTCGACCAAATCGTTGGTGAACACAAAGGGGTGGCCACCTATGTTTGAGCTAAAATCGGCCATCCAAAT
>CANNNN010000218.1 GCA_947506075.1 Methylococcaceae bacterium | reverse complement strand
ATGACAGGGTAGCGGGACGATTCGTACTGCTGTCTTTAGCCGATTTAATTACTCAAAAAGCGCAGGCCATGCAGGCTTGATGTTGGGCTCTCCATGGAATTTAAAGTAGATACGTTTGTTTTATGTGGTGCAAGGCGATCTCGTACATGTCTTGGCTGTGCTGCATAATTCTCGTAACCCAAGTCGTTGGCCAAAAAATCGCTAACAGTGCGGTCAAAAGGGACGCGCCGCCCTTACCCCGGCTTTAACCGTTGCTGTATTCTCTACGCAGATACCGGCAAAACGGGTCAAAGCTGATCCAACGGACTGATTACCCCCCGGCTGCCTTTGTTCAACACATGGGTATAAATCATCGTCATGGCCACATTGCTATACCCCAACAACAGTTGATTTTGTTCATCCTGCCTACAGCTTGACAGCAGAATCAGTTTTCCTAGCAGGGTTAAATATGTTCATTGCTTACGCATTTATGTATTTTTAGCTGTTGATTGTATTGCGATGATGCTTAAATAGTCCACTTTGGTTACAGCTAAACAACATGCTTATTCAATGGTACCCCGGCCACATGCACAAGGCCAGCAAAGAGGTCAAAGAAATCCTGCCCCAGGTTGACCTGATTATCGAAATTCTGGACGCGCGCATTCCGTTCAGCAGTCAAAATCCGATGCTGACCACCCTGCGTCGCGACAAACCCTGTATCAAGGTGCTCAGTAAAAGCGACCTTGCCGACCCTGAGATCACCCAGCAATGGCAAAGCTATCTGGAACGGGAGCAAGGTGTAAAAACCCTGGCGCTGACCATCGAGCAACCCGAGAAAATGCGCCAGTTAACCGATCTGTGCCACCGGATGCTGCCGAACAAAGCCAGCAGCGACAAACCTATCCATACCTTGATCATGGGCATACCCAATGTCGGCAAGTCGACGCTGATCAACATCCTGGCAGGAAGGATGATCGCCAAAACCGGCAACGAACCGGCCATTACCAAAAGCCAGCAACGCATCGACATCGGTCACGGCATCATTCTTTTAGACACGCCCGGCATGCTCTGGCCGAATGTCGAAAACAAGAACAGCGGCTACCGACTGGCGACCACCGGCGCAATCAAGGATACTGCGATCACTCATGACCATGTCGCGTTTTTCGCAGCCGAATATTTGTTGCAACATTATCCGGCTTTGTTGCAAGAGCGCTTCCAACTGGAAGAGCGTCCGAAAAGCGAACAACAACTGATGGAAGCTATCGGCAAAAAACGCGGCTGCCTGCGTTCAGGCGGACGCATCGAGATGGATAAAGTATCCAAAATCCTGCTGACCGAATTACGCGCCGGAACAATAGGCAGAATCAGTTTGGAAACGCCGGAGATGATGGAACAGGAACTGATTGAACTGGTGGTTATTAGAGCCGAGAAAGAAGCCAAGAAAAAAGCCAGGAAGGAGAAATGGAAAGGGTCGAATTAGGCGATTCACAAGGAAGAACACCAAGCAGGCGGGGTTGCAAGCCACTTTATTCTTGGTACAAGCTAATTCTAGCTACGAACAAAAACAAGAGAACTCAACGACACCATGAAACGATTTTTCTTATTGATGCTGACAATTTGGCGTCAGAAATTATGGATTTACCTTAGCGTCGCCCTGACTGGCGCGGTCATTGGCATTTTTGTATTGGCTCCCAGTTACGACTATATCAACGCGCGAGAACAAACAGTCGATCCGCTGTCATCAATCGGCTATGTCTTAAAGCAGCTCGGGGCGCTATTTACGGGACAACTGTCCCATGATAACGCCATGTTGATTATATTTTATGCCGAAATCGGCGCGATGCTGGGACTATTGTCTCTGGTACTCTATAAGTTTATTCATAAACGCATAGTCAATATCGATCACTTAAAAACCGAATTGGATAAGGATTTATCGTCAATCATTCAGAAGGGTGAAGGCTCTGCTCTGGAATTTAAATCCTCGTTGCGTTGGGATATGACTGAATCTCGTGTCAATCGCTCCTTGGAAGGCGTCGTTCTTAAAACACTCGCAGGATTTTTAAATAGCCACCTCAGTGGAACGCTGTTGATCGGTGTAGCCGATGATGGCCAGATTATCGGTCTGGATAAGGATTATCAAACTCTAAAAAAACCGAACCAGGATGGTTTTGAACAAAATATAATGGCTGCCATTGCAAATAATTTAGGCGCTGATCTCTGCCAATTTGTTCATGTTCTATTCCACGTAATTGATAATAAGGATGTTTGTAGACTTATTGTATCCCCTGCACCCAGACCCGTATTTTTAGAACAAGGCAATGCACCTAAATTTTTTGTGAGGACCGGCGGAGGAACGCGCGACTTGAATATCCAGGAAGCCTTAGATTATATTCACGGCAGATGGAAGCGCTTTAAATAATGCCTGCATTCTACAAAGGGCCGTGCTTATGAAGCGGATTATCTCCTTGTTATTTCTGCTACTGCTTCCCGCACTGGCTTTTCCCATCACAGAAGACACTGACATAGCCCAACAAAATCGGCTTGCCAAAGCCAGTAAACTTGAACGGAATAACCCGTGGGAAGCCGCCTCACTTTACTGTCAAATGGCCAAAGACGGTTCCACAGAAGCCCAATATCGTTTAGGCATGTTATTCGCTTTTGGACAGGGTGTACCCGAAGATAGAAAAGTAGCGGCCTCTTTGTTCGCAACAGCCGCCCAACAAGGCCATCTTCAAGCCAGTAACATGCTAGAAACCATCAGTTACAGTTCGGATAAATTACCGGAATGTGTGCTAGCCAATGTCAAACCTCCGCATGCACGTATGCTTCTAAAATCCGACGGCCTTTCTTTAGAAGACGCATTGCTCAAAATATCCAAGGACAGACGCTGGCTGATCGGCATGGTAAAAAAAATTGCCTCATGGCACCGTGTCGATCCTCAGTTCGCTCTATCGATTATCAGTGTTGAATCGGGTTTCCAACAGTTCGCCACCTCTAGTGCAAATGCGATGGGACTCATGCAGCTTATCCCTGCTACCGCCGAACGATTTAATGTGAAAGATGCTTATGATGCCAGCCAAAACGTCAAAGGCGGAGTGCTCTATTTACGCTGGCTGCTCGATAGATATCACGGTGAAATTGAATTGGTTGCCGCAGCTTATAATGTCGGTGAAGGTGCTGTTGACAAATACAAAGGGATACCTCCTTATCAGGAGACTCAAAATTACGTCAGCAAAGTATTAGCTCGCTATCCCCACCATAAACACATTTTTAATAACATCCCATAAAAAAGTCCTGGGACGCTGTTGGATGATGGCCAGATTATCGGTCTGGATAAGACTTATCAAACCCTAAAAAACGTTCACTCGTTCCCAAGCTCCAGCTTGGGGATGCTGGAGCTTTCTGTCCAGCATAAACTGCACACGGTCCCAAGTTTTCTGCATAATGCACCTAGAATTTATTCTGATTGTAACGGATTATGGGGTAAGGCAATATTGGTGACTTAAGGATGACAGCCCTTTGTCCCATGGGGTATAGCTATCTACACCAGTAACTTTACTCCTTCTCCAGCGGGAGAAGGCGGGGATGAGGGGAATCAAAATAAATTTTTTCTTCATTTTTATTTCCCCTCACCCAACCCTCTCCCGCTGGAGAGGGCTAACTTAAGTCAATAATACAATCCCCCCATAATCCGGTACAATCAGAATTTATTGTAGTTAATCAAGAACTACACGACAACATCGAACATCCCGCCCGCTGCCTGGCCCAATCAGGCCGTTTTAATGCGAAATCCTCTTTGCCGGGTTGTTCGTCATACGGATGGCGCAACAGCTCCAACAGTTCATTAACCATAGCAAAATCGCCCTGTTCGGCCTTGTCTATGGCCAGTTGCGCCAGATAATTTCTTAACACATATTTGGGATTGGCGGCGTTCATGGTTTTGATTCGCTGCTCAGACGCAATGCCGGAATACTCCATTCGCAGGATATAAGTGCGGAGCCAGTCGCCAAGACGCGACTTATAGTCTTCGGTGACTTGCTCCGGCACATAATAAGCGTCCAGCAGCGGCTCCATTAAAGCGTCATTGCTGAGCTCAACATCCATAACCAAATGCGCCAGCTTGCGATAAAAAATGGTCATGTCGGTTTCAACCGAACGCAACAGGATCAGCAGTTCGGTGTTTAGCTGCTCATCAAGAGCAGGATCAAACGCCTTCAAGCCCAGTTTGGCGGCGACCATGTTTTTCCTGCCCTGTTCAAAGGATTCGGTATATGCGTTGATCGCCAGCTGCAGCGGTTCGACCTGCTCTATCAGCGGATAAATCGCATTGGCCAACTGCCCCAGATTCCAGAACGCGATTTGCGGCTGGTTGCCGAAACGATAACGCCGCTCCGAAGCATCGGTGGTGTTCGGCGTCCAGTTGGGATCGTAATTTTCCAGCCAACCATAGGGGCCGTAGTCTATGGTCAGGCCGAGTATCGACATATTATCGGTATTCATCACACCATGAACAAAGCCGACCCGCTGCCAGTGCACGATCATTTCTGCCGTTCTGCGGCAAACCTCTTCAAACCAGGCTAAATAAACAGCTGTTGACGGCTCGCCCAAGTGCGGAAAGTCTGTACGTATCGTATGATCGACCAGTTTTCTTAGCAACTCAAGATCGCCTCGGGCAGCAAGAATCTGAAAATTCCCAAAGCGGGTAAATGATCGCGCAACCCGGCACACCACGGCGCCCGGTTCGGCTTTGGGATTGCCGTTGTAAAACATATCCCGAATGACTTCCTCGCCGGTCAGCATCAGACT
>CANNNN010000217.1 GCA_947506075.1 Methylococcaceae bacterium | reverse complement strand
TGTTTAAATGAATTTAGGCGCGTACAGGTAAGTCTATGTCTATTGATATGTCACAATTCCATCAGGTCTTTTTTGAAGAATGTTTCGAAGGCCTGGAAGCAATGGAGTCAGGATTGTTAACGCTGGATATGGGGGATATTGATTCAGAAATAATCAATACCATTTTCAGGGGAGCGCATTCGATAAAAGGCGGCAGTGGAACTTTTGGTTTTACTGTTGTTGCAGAATACACTCATATTATGGAAACCCTGCTCGATGAAATGCGAGATGGGCGCAGGCAGGTAACTCAGCCTGCGGTTGCGGTTTTGCTGGGGTCTGTTGATTGCCTTAGGGAAATGTTGACAGCAATACAGAATGAGCAAGCAGTTAATGATGTCAGCGTGGCCACGCATAAAAAAGCTTTGGAAGTCGTGCTTAATGGCGGTACGACGGATGACGAAGCAATTTCTCCCGTTGATCAGGAGGCGTCTTGCGTAGAGCTTGAGTCCAATGTTATTGCCGATATTGTTGTCGAAGAAGAAGTCGGTGAATTAGCAGAGCAGGGTTGGAAAATAGCTTTTTGCCCCTACTTGGATTTGCTTAAAACCGGCAATGATCCGGTACGGCTGTTTCGAGAATTGAATGAGTTAGGTGAGCTAACAACGAGTGCTAATATTCAGGATGTGCCTGGTTTTTATCAGATCGATCCTGAAGAGTGCAATATTTCTTGGGATTTAAAAATTGTCGGTGATATATCCGGCGATGAAATCAGGGAAATATTTAACTGGGTGGAGGGCGACTGTGAAATGGAAATTGAGCCCTTAGCCAAACCGGTAAAATCAGCTCCTGCTGTCAAAGTCCAAGCCGCTCCAGAACCCGAAGTCATTGCAATTCATAACCCCGCTCCAAAACCTGTTGAAGTCCCTTCCAAGCCGCCAGTAGAAGTCAAAAAAACGGATACGCAGGAAGCGGATCATGACCCAGCAAAAACCACTGCAAAAGCCAGTTCCATTCGTGTGGATACCGATAAAATTGATACCTTAATTAATATGGTTGGCGAAGTGGTGATCACGCAGTCTATGTTGGGTTTGGTCGGTGAAAATTTTACGATGGATAAAGTGGGACAGCTTAAAAGAGGCTTAGCCCAGCTGGAACGCCATACCCGGGATCTACAGCAAAGCGTGATGAACATTCGTATGCTGCCGATCAGTTTTGTATTTAGCCGCTTTCCGCGCTTAGTTCATGACATCAGTAGTAAATTAGATAAAAAAATCGTACTGAAACTGGTCGGAGAAAATACCGAAGTTGATAAGGCGGTCGTTGAACTGATAAATGACCCATTGGTGCATTTGATCAGGAACAGTCTGGATCACGGCATAGAAATGCCAGCAGATCGGGTCGCCGCAGGAAAGTCTGAAACAGGAACGATAGAACTGAAAGCCTATCATCGCGGCGGACACATCGTCATAGAAATTATCGATGATGGTCGCGGCTTAGATAAAGATAAGCTGCTGGCTAAGGCCATAGAAAAAGGCCTGGTTGAAGAAAATAACCTGCTTAGCGAAAAACAGATCTTCGAACTGATCTTTATGCCGGGCTTTTCTACGGCCGAACAGTTGACTGATATTTCCGGTCGCGGTGTAGGTATGGATGTGGTCAGAAGAAATATCCAGTCTTTGGGCGGCAATATAGAAATTATTTCAGAGCTGGGTAAAGGCACAACGATTGCGATCCATTTGCCATTAACCTTGGCCATTCTAGATGGTCAATCCGTTGCCGTGGGTGATGAGACTTATATCGTACCGCTAGTTTCTATTATTGAATCGATTAACATTACCGAACGTATGCTTAACAAGGTTGCCGGTAAAGGAGAAACCTTTCGCCTGCGCAATCAATATTTGCCTGTGATCAGGATGCGTGAAATTTTTAATGTGACTTCGGGTGACGCGACCAAGTCTAAAGAGGGCGTACTGGTGGTCGTTGAAGGGCAGGGCGAGCTCTGCTGTTTACTGGTAGATGAGTTGTTAGGTCAGCAACAGGTTGTTATCAAATCCTTGGAAGCCAATTACCGGCGCGTTGAAGGCGTTTCAGGCGCGACTATTTTGGGTGATGGCTCGGTCGCGCTGATTCTCGATGTTCCGGGTTTAGTGCGTTATTCAATTCGATAAGACAAGATATAGAAATGGCACAAGCAGCTGAAAATACAGAGACAGACCAATATCATTACAGTAAAAACCTGGATAACGCGGTGCAATATCTGAGTTTTGCCTTAGGTAAAGAAGAATATGGCGTGGATATTCTCCGAGTACAGGAAATACGCAGTTGGGAGCCTGTTTCCAGGATACCTAATGTGCCTTGCTATGAAAAAGGTGTGGTCAATTTACGCGGCTCGATCGTGCCGATACTCGATTTAAGGGAACGTTTTAATTTGAGCAAAGCCGAATACACACCATTGACGGTGGTTGTGGTACTGCAAACCGGCGATTGCAACAAGACTCGGATTATGGGTGTGGTTGTCGATTCGGTCTCCGATGTAATCAGTGTGGATAAAACCGAGATTCAGGCAGCCCCTGACTTTGGCGCTAAAGTCAGCAATGAATTCATTAACGGCCTGGTATCGGTTAACGAACGGATGGTGATGTTGCTGGATGTGGACAAATTACTGAAACTAGAGGAATTGGATCAGGATGAAAGTTAATGATTGTAATGTCGAGCAAGGTTTGAAGGTCACGTCGAATGAAAATTAATATGCCGGTAACGAATAATGAAGTCATTCTTAAAAAAGGTGACATTCTCGTTTCAAGAACCGATTTGATGGGGCGTATTACCTACGTTAATGATGCCTTTGTTGAAATCAGTGGCTATAGTCGTCAGGAACTGATTGGGCAGGAACATAATATCGTTCGTCATCCCGATATGCCCACCGCAGCGTTCGAAGACATGTGGCTGACGCTGAAGCAGCTTAGACCCTGGCAGGGTTTGGTCAAAAACCGGTGCAAAAACGGCGATTATTACTGGATTTCAGCCAATGCAATGCCGTTGTTTAAAGACGGCAAAGTCTATGAATATCTATCTGTACGGCATCCTCTAAAGCGTAACAGTGATGCTGAGTTGCTGCAGAAAATCGAGCTATTGTACAAGGACGTGGCTGCCGGTAAGGCATCGTTAAGACCGACCGGTTTGGCTGCGCTAGTCAAGAAAATTAGCGAAATTTCAATGCAGAAGAAAAGCGCTATTGCCCTAGCGTTTTTTATGACGCCTAGTGTGTTTCTGATGTACCGGTTATTCCTGAGTCAGGAATACGGTTTGTTGGCTGGCGCAACTTTGTTAACACTGATTGCCTCGGCAATCAGTATCAATATGACCCGTGTAACAAGCAGCACGCTGGAAATTGCCATCAATATTTTTTACCGGTTAAGCGGTGGCGGTTTTGGTAGTAGACTGGACTTGAGTCGCAATGATCAGTTGGGAGATTTACTGCGTGGCTTGTATTGCATGGAAGTCAAACTGGGTGTGGATTTGGCCGTTGTCAGGGAAGAGGCTGCGATTTCCAAACGGATTACCCAGGCCTTGGATAATGTCCAGTCAGGGGTGATGGTGGCCAATAATAATTTTGAGGTTATTTATTTGAACCATAGCGTTGAGCGGATGTTCAAGGAGGCCGAGGAAGACATACGTCACCAGCTGCCGAATTTTGATGCCAATAAATTGCTGGGTGCCAATATAGATATTTTTCATAAGGATCCGTCGCATCAACGCCGTTTACTGGCAGACCTGAAAGAACCCTATGCCTCAGAATTACAGGTTGCCGGGCAGCATATGAAGGTCATTGCCAGTCCTGTTGTCGATGAACAGGGAGCGCGTCTCGGTTATGTTGCTGAATGGCAAAACAGATCCCGTGAGGTATTAATCGAGCAGGAAATTGATCGCTTGGTGCAGGGTGTTAAAGCCGGAGATCTGAGCGCCCGCATTAATTTAAATGATAAAGAAGGCTTTGTTAAAGCTTTATCTTCCGGTATCAATGAACTCACCGATGTGATTGAAAGTGTTTTTGGCGATGTTAATAAGGTCATGGAAGCCATGTCCGAAGGTGATTTAACCCAGGCTATTACCAATGACTATCAAGGTGTCTACGCCGTTTGCAAGAATAATATCAATGGCAGCTTGGCAAAGCTCAGTGACTTTATTATTCAAATCAGGGATGCGGCTGATTTTATAGACAGTTCATCCCAGGAAATGGCTAGCGGCAATAATAATTTGTCGCATAGAGCTGAACAGCAGGCGGCCAGCCTTGAACAAACGGCTGCCAGCATGGAAGAGCTGGCCAGTACCGTAAAAAACAATGCCCATAATACGGTTCAAGCGACTGAAGTCGTAACTTCAGCCAGTCAATTGGCGCAAAAAGGTGGTGGTGTAGTCAGGGCGGCAATCGCTGCGATGCAGGAAATCAACGAAAGCAGCAATAAGATTGCCGAAATCATTGGCGTCATTGATGAAATTGCGTTCCAGACTAATCTGTTGGCCTTGAATGCCTCGGTAGAAGCGGCCCGGGCAGGGGAGCAGGGGCGCGGATTTTCAGTCGTCGCAACCGAAGTGCGAAATCTGGCGCAACGTAGCGCGACGGCCGCACAACAGAGTAATGAATTGATACAGAACAGCGTACAGAAAGTCCGTGCCGGTACCGCTTTCGTTAATGAAACCGGTGCGGCGCTGACTGAGATTGTCGAAAGCGTTGCGAAAGTCGGCGAAATTGTTGCACAGATTGCTAATGCGAGTGCCGAGCAATCATCGGGTATTGATCAAGTCAATCAGGCGGTTGCGCAAATGGATGATATTACT
>CANNNN010000216.1 GCA_947506075.1 Methylococcaceae bacterium | reverse complement strand
GGCCGGGAATAGCTCACCGTTCTTGCGTCGGTTCCAGACCTCGCCCTGCCAATAACTCTTGTCCTTGAGCGACTGTTTCATCTGGTCATAAAACATAGCATTGTGGCGACCTGACGCAAGTAATTTTGGGTTCTTGCCGATCACTTCGTAGGAAAGATAACCGGTAGTGCGGGTAAAGGCCTGATTAACGCCCAGGATTTTCTTGTCGGGATCACATAACATGATGCTTTCTCCGCTGTTTTCAAATACCTTGGCCAGCAGTCTAAGGCACTCTTCGGTCTGTTTTAAGTAATCGATGTCCGTATGCATGCCCAGCATGCGCAACGGGGCACCGCTTGAGTCATGTTCGACGATATTGCCTACCGATAAAATCCATTTCCAGGAGCCATCCCTGCAGGCCTGCCGGAATTCTCCACGGAATTCCGGCAGGTCTCCCGACACATAGGAGCGATAGGTCTTTTCCATGGCTTTGCGATCGTCAGGATGCAGCCTATCCAGCCAGGCCGTAGTGGATTCCTTGAAGGTTGCAGGATCATAGCCCAGCATGATGGCGTACTCATCATTAACTATTGTCTGTCCAGTTCTGATGTCGATATCAAAGAAACCCTGGTGAGCGGCGAGCATAGATAAACGCTGGCGCTCTTCTCTAATCCGAAGTTCCTGCGTTAACTGATGGGATCGCATCACGAACCGCAAACGATGGGCCAGCAAGGGCCAAATAATAGGCTTGTGGATGAAATCCGATGCGCCCATTGAAAATACACGTTCTATTGATTCGCAATCGTCCATTCCTGTGAGCATAATAACCGGAATCGTCGCGCAACAACCCGGAAGATACTTGAGCAGGTTCTCGAGGCACTCGAAACCGTCCATGCCGGGCATTATAATATCGAGCAAGATAAGATCAGGGGCATGCTCAATGGCCAGGGTAATACCTTCTATGCCATTTAGGGCCTCAATGACTTCGAAGCCCTCGGACGTCAGCGTTTCCTGAGTCAGCAGTTGTGTCATCGTGTCATCGTCAATCACCAATACCTTCATGTCGCATCTTCCCTGTTAGTTGTTTTATCAATAAATTGACTAAAATGTCGTTGTCTATGGATATAATGAAGCGTGACAGGGTTCGTATTGATCATTTAAGCTCCATTTCCTTTTTCAGGATGATTGCAACATCGTGGTAGGCTTGCCCCAGCGCACTTAGGGCTAGTGCATCAGTCCCTGGCAAGCCATACCGGGCGGCGTGTTCGATCGCGCGGGCGAGCTCTGACAGTTGTATCGCCCCCACATTAGCAGCGGCAGATTTCAGGCTGTGAGCAGCATGGCGTATCTGATCACTATCCCCCTTTGACATGCCTGTTTTTATCTTTTCCAGTTGCTGTGGCGTATTTTCAAAAAACAGTTGCAGCACTTTTTGGACCAGGGATGCCCCGCCCATCTTGCGTAATATCGCTAAAGGTTCCCTGTTGATACGCCTGTCATCGACTGGCTGCAATTTCAGGGGCGCAGCTTGAGGCGCTATGCCCGCATACTGTTGAAGCATTGCCTGTAGCGCCTCGAAGCGGAATGGCTTGGACAAATAGTCATCCATACCGGCGTTTAGACAGCCCTTTTTGTCATCTTCAAGCGCGTTAGCTGTCAGTGCGATGATCGGCATGTGTTTCCGGCCTAGCGTTGACTCTTCCTTACGGATACGCCTTGTGCTTTCATAACCATCCATGTCCGGCATCATGCAATCCATCAAAATGAGATCAATTCCTCCCTGCCGCCACTGTTCCAGGGCTTCCAGACCATTATTGGCGACGGTTACCGTGCAACCCAATTTTTCCAGTACCGCCACGCCTACCGCCTGATTCACCGTATTATCTTCGGCCATTAGCACATGCAGACCCAGTGCTGCAGCTTCCGGAATACTATGACTGTTGACGGCAAGCAGGTTCAGCAGCGCATTATGCAGCACTCTTTTACGCAGCGGTTTAGACAGATAAAGATTGCAACCGAACTCACGCAGCATGGCTTGTTCGCTTTCAGATGCGCTAGAACTAAGAATAACCACTTTCATAGCATCAAAACGCAGATCGGCACGGATCTGACGGGTCAGTTCAGTGCCTGAAATGCCGAGCATATTCATATCTATCAGCGCCAGATCAAACACTTGATCTTGTTGTACACTTTGTTCCAGAAGTTCCAGTGCCCGTGCACCGTCCTCTGCCACCTGCGGTTTCATGCCGAAGCTAAGCGCATGCCCTTTCAAAATATGATTATTGGCAGGATTGTCATCAACGATCAGAACCCGTTTGCCGGATAGATCAGAATGCTCCAGGGTAGTCAGTACCTGAGCCAGTGCTGGCTGTAATAAAACCTTGAGGCGAAATTCGGAGCCTACGCCCGGCGTACTGCTGACCTCTATGTTTCCACCCATCAACATCGCTAGATCCTTGCTGATGATAAGTCCCAGGCCCGTTCCACCATATTTGCGCGTGGTCGAGCCATCTGCCTGATTAAAAGGTTTGAACAGGCGCGATAGGTTTTTTGAAGATATCCCGATGCCGGTGTCGCGTATGCTGAAACACAACGCAATACCCTGCGGGCCAGCGCTATTATCAAGATCTAAGCGAGCAATGAGGCCTATGCTGCCCCGCTCGGTAAACTTCAGTGCATTGGCAAGCAGATTGGTCAGAATCTGCCGTAAGCGATACGGATCACCCCTTAATTCCATAGGAACAGCGGTATCCAGTTCGTATTCGAGAACGATGCCTTTGTCATGTGCTTGATCCTGGAATAGGCTAGCCGTTTGTTCCAGCAGGTTCTCCAAGTTAAAATCGAGTGCCTCCAGTTCCATCTTGCCGGCCTCAATCTTGGAAAAATCGAGGATGTCATTGATGATCGCAAGCAGCGATTCCGCAGAGCGATAAACGGTTTCAGAATAGTTTTGTTGTAACGGTTTGAGTTCCGTCCCCAACAGCAGTTCGGTCATGCCCAGTACGCCATTCATGGGCGTGCGGATTTCATGGCTCATGTTGGCCAGAAACTGCGACTTGGCTTTATTGGCGGCCTCAGCTTGTTCTTTTGCGGTCAGCGCATCCTGAATGGCTGTTTCAAGTCGGAGGTTTTTTGTTGATAATTCCTGTGTACGGGCCTGCACTTGTTGTTCCAGATGCGTCCGATGTTGGGTTAATTCTAGGTCACAGCGCATAATTTCAGCCAGCATGGTGTTGAAAACAGTCGCCATTTCGCCAAATTCATCGGTACCGATTTCGTTTATTTGGCAGGTAAAGTTTCTCTCAAGCGTTACTATGCGCATGGCCTGCATGAGTTCGAACAGGGGTTCCAGAAAAATTCTTTGCAATTTTTCGGAGACCACGATGATGGCAAGTCCGGTGGCAAAAACAATCAGGCTAATGATTAAATAAAACCGAGCCAGTAGCGCTTGCAGACCGCTTTGATCATCGGCCAAATGCAAAACGCCCTGCAGTTCACCATCCTGGAGTATCGGCCGTAGTAAATGCAGAACGTTGTTTTTATCATAAGTAAGGACTTGTCTATAAACAGGGAGCGGAGCATCTTTTTGGCTCGGCATGAATAATTGGCTAGTCCAGGCGCTTATTTGTGTGAGCAGGGATGGAATTTCATTTTGAGGTTCTGTTCTGATTTCAGGCGTCGTGATCAGTGTTTTGATCGTGTTGCTGGTCCAGTTTGTCACCGGTTCTTTCGGTGATTGGTAAGCGGCAAAAATAGCGCCGGTCTTGGTATATAACTCAGCAGAGATCAAGCTGGGTAGTTTGCTCATGCCGTTTAGTAGTTCTTGGCCGGTTTTAATATCATTAAACGTCAGGGAGGCAGAACTGTTCCAGGCAATAATATCGGCGATTAATTCCAGTTGCTTTTGGGTGTCGTCCTTTTTGGTGTAGTATTCGTTGATGACTACTGCAGCTGTTACCAGAAGCAGGGCCAACATGGCAGTTAAGGTCATGATTGAGATTAACTTGATGCGTATCGGAGCATTATTAAACCATTTTATAATCATCTTGTTATTTACCGATAATGTTGGCCAGTTTTAATAGTCTAGCGCTGATAGTCAGATTTGCTTCGGATACTATGGGTTGGTTTACATGTAGGGTAATTTTTCCATTTATATTTTCCAGCCCGACCATGCCGCCTTGCGCAGCAAAATCATAGCCTTCGCCGATGGTCAGTAGCGGACGATTTTTTAACTGGCCAAACACTTGCAGCAAAATAGCTTGTTTCAAGTCACTGACATAAAGCACATTGCATTCTTCAAAATTGCGCAAGCGCGATAGATTGATAAGCTGTAGCGTTTTATCGCCTACCGCCTTATGGTCAATGCTGATAAACGATTGTTGCACGGTGTTATCACCTATTACACAAAATGAGATGGACTCGTTGAGCTGCGCTTCGGTCGGCCAGGTTGTGAACCGCACAATATTCAGTGACAAGGCGGCCAACACCGCTTGTTCTTCCAGTGTCTGGGCCTGTGTTGGATGGTGGATGCTGAGTAATAGAACCAAGCCAAGCAAGTGAGGCAGAGATTTGTTTCTCCGTAGCCTCATAGGTTAAAAACTCCAACTTATTTTTCCGTAGATGCCACGCGCAATTTGGGTTGGCAATGTTTGGCTTTCCGCTACATATTCCAGATGTTGTTGTGCCAGCAGGTTTTGGCCTACCAATGATAATTCGATGCTTTTATAAGGTCGATAGGCTGCACGCAGATCGAGTGTGACGTATGCTTTTACATTCGTGTCGCCAAATGTGCCCACGGTAAAGCTGCTACCCACATAACGAAACCAGAAATCCAGGTCAAT
>CANNNN010000215.1 GCA_947506075.1 Methylococcaceae bacterium | reverse complement strand
GGCACGGCGGGACTTAATGGCTGGTTTACCAGTGCGGTTTCAGTCGCCTGGAGTGTTACTGACGCCGAGTCTGCAGTCACTTCCGCAGTCTGCGCGCCTGCAACTATAGCGACCAGCGGCACGGGTCAGATTCGTACTTGCGTCGCCACCAGCGGCGGCGGTACGGTGACGGTCAATACACCGTTAATCAATATCGATACCGTCGTTCCGGTTTTCACTAGTTGCCCGGCGACTGTCGCCTTGACTCAAGGTCAAGCCTTGCTAACTCCAGCTGCGACTGACAACCTGTCAACGCCTGTTGTTACGGGTAATGCCCCGACCAGTCTTGCTATTGGCACAACCGCCGTTACCTGGAATGCAAGCGATTCGGCCGGACTCAGTGCCAGCTGCCAGCAGCAGGTAACGGTTAAGGCCGCCGATCAGACGCCGCCTCTGGTCACAGCTAACTTGACCGGCACGGCGGGACTTAATGGCTGGTTTACCAGTGCGGTTTCAGTCGCCTGGAGTGTTACTGACGCCGAGTCTGCAGTCACTTCCGCAGTCTGCGCGCCTGCAACTATAGCGACCAGCGGCACGGGTCAGATTCGTACTTGTGTCGCCACCAGCAGCGGCGGTACGGTGACGGTCAATACACCGTTAATCAATATCGATACCGTCGCTCCGGTTTTCACCAGTTGCCCGGCGACTGTCGCCTTGACCCAAGGTCAAGCCTTGCTAACTCCGGCTGCGATTGACAACCTGTCAATGCCTGTTGTTAAGGGTAATGCGCCGGCCAGTCTTGCTATTGGCACAACCGCCGTTACCTGGAAAGCAAGCGATACGGCCGGACTCAGTTCGAGCTGCCTGCAGCAGGTAACGGTTAAGGCCGCGATTAGTGAAACTGTTGCTGTTACCTTGGCTCAATGTAAGAGGCTGACTGCGACGACCGGTCAATGGAGTGTGGCGGGTAGCAGCACCAATTCTACCAGCAATACTATCCAGTTATATCTTACAGCGGCCGTTCCGGCTACTCCGTTTACCGCCAGTACGCTGGGTTCTGCTGTTCCTGTGGTGAAAGGCAAATGGCTATTCCAACCAAAGACTGGTCCTGCCTGCACAACGCCGATCAGCTTGCGCTCAAGTGCGGCGGGCACTGTCCGGGGCAATGTCCTTGTAACTATTCAATAAGCTGAAAAGAGTGGGCAAAAAACACTGCCCGCTGAATCCAGGCCGTACATTTCATGTGCTGCTTGGGTTCAGTGCGGTTCGCAGCGGTTGGCTTTGCACTTGTCCTGCTTTAAATTGGCCGCCTATTTTTAGTTAAATTAATTATCCAGAGGTACTTAGCAGGTTTATACGCTTCAGTCGCTATCCGCTATACACCCTACCTCCCGGCTATTCTGACGGGTGGGGTGTATCAATATTGTTACAGTGACCTGTTGGCTGCTCTGGTCAGTTTAGCTGACCAGAGGTCTGATTTAAATAACCAGCTACGTCTGGCTGATAAGCGCCAAAATTCCCCGTTAAAACATTAAATAAAGAGTTTAATAAAAAGTCATTAGCATTTTTTGGTGCAATATCCGAACTAAGTTCATGCAGTTTTTATTAGATGTGTAATGAAAATATTACACCTGCTTCTGGCTGTATCAGCATGCCTCCGCAAATTTGTATCAAAAATATTACAGTTATCTTCAGTTGGTCACTGTTAATGTCATATTTTAAATAATATTTACTTTCTTAATCAATTACTTGATTTTTTGGCACTGTTATTGCTTGGTTAAAAATAGCACTGTCAGTAGCAACAGTTTTGTATTTATGACTCGTTAATACCTTAGACAGGCCAAAAGGTTCAAAGCAATATGATAAATATTTAAAATTTAGCTGCAAGTTTTTAGGCGCTAAAAGTAGAAGTCTTTAAGTTGATGCTTGTTGCAAGGTAATTATTTAGTCCACCTCTTTGAAAAAGAGGGGCTAGGGGAGATTTATTTAAATAAATCCCCCTCGGCCCCCTCGCTTTGCTCTCCCCCTTTTCAAAGGGGGAAGTGAATGATTACGTTGCAAGACACTATTAGTCATTGTCCCAAATTGAAAGGAAGGTTCCATGTTTAAAAAAATCATTAAAGTGACCCACTTCAGTCAGCAAGAGAAGGCTGTCGAGCGTTATATGAAAGAGGTAAACGACATCCAGGAGGCTGGCGTTACTCGACGGGAACTGTTCAAAATGGGCTTGACCGCAGGCGTGGGCGGCTTGACCGCTGTCGGCGGCGGTGTATTTCTGCCCAATCTGGCGGAAGCGGCTACTACGTCTACAGGCATTATCAGCCCACTTTGTACAAAGCCCTGGACAGAGCCACTGCCGATTCCGAAAACTGCTGTTTCTGTAGGTAATTTTACCGGACCTACACCCGACAAAGAACAGTGCCTGGAAACACAAAATCTTTGGAATCCCGGTAAAGGTGCTTTTGGTGAATTTGAAGATTTCACCGAAGCGCGCATTGAAGAGCACCAACGCTGGGATGAGTTGGGCGGTTTGGCGGCCTGTACCAATAAATATGAGTTGATGTGCAAGGAAATAGACTGGAATTTTTATTCCGCAAGGGAGGCTTCCCCTTTTAGTTCCAAGGTGTGGACTTATGTCGACATGAATCCCGATAGCAATGGTGAGTTTGCTACCGGCGTGCTGCGCTTAAAGGCGCAGTATGGGTCTCCGGTTTTAATGCGCATGTACAACGGCCTGCCAAAGGACGGCAGGGATACCCAAGGCTTTGGTATCAGCCAGTGTTCGCCGCATCTGCATAATGCCCATAACCCCCCTGAATCCGATGGCGGGCCGATGCGCTTTTTTGATTCAGGCAAGTTTTTTGACTACTGGTATCCGAATATCCGCGCCGGCTTTGCCAGTACCCATAAGCTGGGAACGACGCGTATTGATGCCGCCAATCCCAAAGGCTTGTCATGCCCTGGGGATTGGAAGGAAACCCAAAGCACGCTGTGGTTTCATGACCACCGCATGGATTTTACTGCACAAAATGTTTACAAGGGCATGGCCTCTTTTTATACCCTGTTCAGTAAAGATATTAATCTCGATACCGATGATGAAACGACAGGTCTGCGATTGCCTAGCGGAAAATACGATATACCGCTGATGTTTGCCGACAAGGTATTTGATCAAACCGGCCAGATGTTTTTTGATAGCTTTAATGTTGAAGGCATCATCGGCGACCAGCAAACAGTCAACTTCAAGATTAAACCCTATCTGAATGTCGAACGCCGGAAATACCGGTTTCGCTTCCTGGATGCCGGTCCCTCCCGTTTTATTGAGTTATCGTTAAGCAATGCGGCTAAATTTACCCGTATCGCCAATTGCGGTAATTTATTACCCAAAGCGCAAATCGTGCCCACCATACGCTTGGGCGTCGCAGAACGCGCCGATGTCATTATCGATTTCAGCATTTATGCGCCGAATACCGTAATTTATCTGGAAAATCGTCTGGAACAGCTGAACGGTAAAGGACCTACCGGCAAGATTTTAGCCTCCAGTGCCAAAACCCAATTGCTGAAGTTCATTGTTTCAGGTCCAGTGGTTGTTGATAAAAGCGCTAGCTTGGCGACGCTGCAAACCCAGGTGATGGTGCCTATGCCCGACCGCACAAAAAACCCGATCAAAATAAAACGCAAGTTCGACTTTGGTACCAGTAATGGCGCCTGGAATGTTAATGGCAAATTCTTTAACCCAAGCGTCGTCAGCGCTTACCCGATAGAAGGGTCACAGGAAGAGTGGACGCTGACTTCGCCGGGCGGTTGGGCGCATCCGGTACATGTGCATCATGAAGAGTTCGTAGTTACTGCACGCAATGGTAAGGCCCCAGCAATTGATGACTTGTCCCGGAAAGATGTGGTGCGCATTGGTGATGCGGCCCAGGGTACGGCGGGAACAACCAGTATTACCTTCAATATGCAGTTCCGTGACTGGTATGGCGATTACCCGATGCACTGCCATAACGTCGTGCATGAAGATCACGGGATGATGATACGTTTCAGAATCGTACCGCCGACTGATCCGAATGCCGGCAAGTAACGCCTCCAATCAACGAATGCAGAGTGAAATCATGAACAAAAGAAACTTTATTAAAAATTTGACCGGCGCCTCCTTAGGGGCGGCAGCTTTGGCCTTTGTTCCAAAGAGCCTGGCGGCCTCTCAGATTCCGCTTAGCCAAAATCAGGCAACGCGCAGCAAAAGAACATTTCCTAATGTGCCGCTGATAACGCATGAAGGCAAGGTTCTGCGTTTTTACGACGATCTGATCAAGAACAAGACCGTGATGATTAACTTTACCTATACCGATTGCACCGGAATCTGCCCAGGCATGACCGCTAACCTGAAACGGGTTTACAAGGAGTTTGGCGAGCGGATGGGCAAGGATATGTTCATGTATTCGATTACGTTAAAGCCGGAACACGACACCCCGGCAGTTTTAAAAGCCTATGCCGAGATGCACAAGATCCAGCCCGGCTGGTCATTTTTGACCGGCACCCCAGCCAATATCGAGCTGCTTCGCGAGCACCTGGGCTTTAAGTTTTCTGATCCAAGCCTGGATAAGGACAAGAGTCAGCATCTGGGTGTTGTTAAATTCGGCATTGAATCACTGGAAAGATGGGGTATGGCGCCAGCCTTGGGCGATGCCAAATATCTTGCGGAATATGTGCGCTGGATGGAGCCCAATGGCAGTCGCCCGGTGCTGGCGGAGATGCTGGGATAAAACCTGCGGCTTTGTTAGTACTGGATGCCTGATAAACAGGAGCTCCGTACAAATTACTGGCGCTTGATGAATAACGAACGACAACATACTGTGCCAGCAAGG
>CANNNN010000214.1 GCA_947506075.1 Methylococcaceae bacterium | reverse complement strand
TGGACAAACCAAGGGACGCGGGAAGCTCGGCCCATCTGGTAAGCAGAGTGTCCCTATTAAGGACGTATGGGCTTACCCCTTGGAGAGAAAATTCAAACACGAGCTAGCTGGGTGATTTTAGTTGGCAGGTTAACCGAATATTTACTAAATATCAGTAAAAAAGGCCATACCATGAAAGCCAGCAGTTTAAATACAGTTCCAATGTCCATAGTTACCATCTCATTAAATGTAATCTTCAGTCTACGCTCAGACAACTTTGTCAAATTTTGACGATCACTGGCATCCTGAATTAGTTGGCGGGCGTTAGTTCAAAAATGATTAATTCAGCCGAGTCTTCGCCAATATTTTCTACGGACATTAAATCGCCTGATTCCCAAAACACATCACCGACAGAGTAGATATGGGTTTTGCCTCCTTCAACAACTTTCAGCTTGCCTTTGACTACATAACGGGGACCTGGCCCTTCATGAGTATGCCAGGGCGTTTTAAAGGCGATAGGAATTGTGACTCGAATAACCTTGGTATTAATGTTGTTGCTGGGAAGTTCAACCTTTTTTTCCAAAAGTACGGTTCTGTTTAGGCTTGGCTTATTCTGAGCCGAAACAACGTGGACGTTGGCCAATAACAGCGTAGCAAGCGTTGCCAGAAAAACTTTGTTTGGCTTTATCGTGAGGGTTTTAAACATCGGGCAGCCTATCGTGTTGTGATTAAAAATAAATTATGAAGGTGTATTGTCGTTTTCCAAAATATTTACACGTTTTTTCAAGTTGAACGATCGCCATGATAATAGCCACCATGAGAACCTTGGCCCGCAGGAACTTTTAGGTCTTTCTGTTGAGGCAATCTCTGATAAAGTGCCACTTGATTTCCATCAAGAGCAGTTAGTGCTTGCTTTAATGCCTCTCGATCATACTCGGGCATGTTTTGCGGCGTGTCCACTCCAGACTGGCCTGCGGCATATACAGCATCGCTGGCGATAGTATTCATTTTTTGAATAAGCTTTAAGGCGACAGCGAATTTTTGCTCCAGCGTTGTTTCTTCGCCTTCCAAATCGGGATGAGCTTCTATGTAAAGCGTATTGTCCAACCATCCAACCTTGATGGGTTGCTTGACAATGTAGACTGACGTTCCTACCGGAACCGAGTTATATAATGCTTCTATGTCTTCAGGATACATGCGGACGCAACCATGGGTTATTTGCATCCCTATACCGTAAATCTTGTCAATATCGGTGCCGTGTATCAGATAGCCTCCGGGAACGGCCAAATGCAGCATATAGGCTCCTAATGGATTGTGGGGACCCGGAAGAACGACGGCAGGCAGCGGATCGCCATTTGCCGCATGTTCGCGCCGTATTGATTCTGGCGGATGCCAGGCAGGATCTTTGACTTTTTGAACTATGCTGGTTTTCCCCAGAGGGGTTTTCCAGTCTTGTCTGCCTATGCCATGAGCATAAGATATTACCTGTGGAGCCGATCCTTTTTGAGTCGGCGGATAATAATACATGCGGTATTCGGCAATATTTAAGGTAATTCCTTCATGAGGCGTATCCGGTAAAATACGTCTATTAGCTAAACGAACAATCTCATCTTTTTTGACCTGCCAACGATCAACCTTGGGGTTCAACCGCACGATTTCTGTTTGTCCCAGAAGAAAGCGCTTCGCCACATCCGGTAAGGTCTCATTTTGCTCCGCACGGGTTAATGGTACATTGTCCTGAAATTGGGTGATGACACTATCATTGTTATTTTCCGGCAAGGTATAGGTCGTGGCGTTAGCAACACCGTTCATGGCGGATAATAAGATAGAAAAAGCAAATAGCGAACGAACTTTCATTACGATGATTTTCTCAGGAGGATTTTTACTAAAACGGTTCTTTAAATGGTCTTAAATTCAGTTCATCAGTCCATGCGCTGGGATGATGTTTATGAGTCGCCCAATAGATTTAGGCACTGGCGTGCAACTGCAGCAAGCAATCTTTACCTTTTGCCTTAGGATAGTCTGGGACATGACTTCTAGCCCGTTTGCTCCGGTAAAAAAAACAGCGTTCCCTGTTGATTGTTCTTCATTGGCTTAACCGCTTCCTTGCGGAAGAAAAAGGCGCCCAGGTAATTTTGCCGCCAAAGCCGGGTAAAGGTTTCCGTCTCCAGCAACGGCGCGGAGATATTGCTGTCTACATTGTAGGCAGCAATATCAATACGATTACCGTCCAGTTGCGGCATTTTAAATAAATGCGCGACATCGTGTTCAACCGTTGCATCGGCAACAACAGACGTGACAGAGTTGCCTGTTTGCCTGTTTGCCTGTTTGCCTGATTTTTCTGCTACGCGTTGCAAGTTTCTCTTCACTTAGTTCGGCTATAAAAACATGCAAATCTTCGGCAGAAAAATAGCTGGCGAGTGTAGCGCCCAGGTCTTGCTCCGGGCCAACGCCGATGATAACGGCTGAACATTTTTTCTCTATTTATTTTCCGGCTGCTGTAGCTTCTGGAACTTCGATTAAAGAACCTGATTTAACATCATAAATATAACCGTAAACAGGAATGTCTGAAGGTACCAGTGGATGTGACTTGATACGGACGACATCTTCAAGCACGCTTTGCGCCTGATCCTTGATGGTCAGCCAATCAATATATTTGCCTTCTGCCGAACCGGGACCGTCGCAGCAATCATGCCAGCCGCTGGCATCAACAGAGGCGGTTTTTAAGCTGCTGGACAGTAAATCACGCATGATGTCGTCGGTGAAAGTTTCCATGCCGCAATCGGTATGATGAATGACGAACCATTCACGGGTACCGAGCAATTTATAAGAAATGACCAGTGAACGTATCGCATCATCACTGGCTCTGCCGCCGGCATTGCGAATAACATGGGCATCGCCCTCGGAAAGTCCTGCGTATTTGGCTGGATCAAGGCGGGCATCCATACAGGTCAAAATTGCAAAATGTCGGCCTGGAGGCATAGGCAAATCGCCTTTGTCAAAGCCGGCAACGTAGCCGCGATTGGCTATTAAAACTTCATTCAATATTTTACTCATCGATCTTCCTCGTATAATTATTATTTTCTGCCGAATATCAGTGAAAAATTATTGGCAGACATGTTGATTTTCTCTTTTAATTCAAGATTATGATTTTCTGCGGCTTTATTCAGGTCGACTACATCTTTTAATCCCCACTCTGAAACGCCAGCAGAACTCAATGTATCATGAAACTCTTTATTGGAATCAGTGCTAAATGTTTCCTCCACCTGAAACGGTCCGTAAATCAGCAAAAAGCCATCGTCATCCAGCAAATATTAGGCACATTCCATCCTGCCATCGGCAATTGAAATAGGCGCCACCTGAAAAATATTGATGCAAAAGATTGCGGTGAATGAATGGGGTTTTTCGGCATTAAACCAGGTTTCAGGATTGGTTAAATCCAGATGAGCAGGGTCGGCAATATTGTCATTCTTGTGAACGATTGAAAGCTTCTTGATGTTATCAAAAACCGTCGCGATAGCGACACAACAACTTAATACACACTATCTGCGTAACATCAGTTAATTTATAGAAAATGATAATAAATTTAGTTAGTGCTATCTAAAAGTAGATCATCTTTATCCGACGAACATAATTCAATCAGGTTTAGTAATAATACCTACATGTTGACAGTTAGAGCCGCCAACTGGCCGTAAACTAGCCATCGTTATGATTCCGCCGTAGCAAGCATTGTCGAATATCAAGATGCCTGCGGCGCAAAGAACAATTTATGAAATTAGCGTTAACAGAAGAAATGGGACAGCGCCAATCCGCTGTAACGAAATCAACACCTTCTTAAACTCGATAAAAAATTGTCTGGACAATGGGGTCTAATTTAGTCAGAAGGCAGCGCCGCTTCAACGGAACAAACGGCCGGCATCAAGCAAGTCAATCAAGCGATCGGACAGATGGACGACGTGACCCAGCAAAATGCTGCCTTGGTAGAGCAAGCCGCCGCAGCGGAATCATTGGAAGAGCAGGCATAAAGCCTGTCTGCGACTTTGTCACAGTTCAAGATTGACGGCTACTCGCATGCGCGTAACGGCAAGTTCATTTAGTGCGGCACCCTTACGAAAGTCAACGCGGGCCCAATCCGAAAAGACTTCACAACCTTTAGCTGCCAAACCTAAACCAATCCTACAATCTTTGTGTAATGAGTGCGAAGAGTTTTAATTACAGAAACCTAAGCCGCTGCGGGCAAAGTAAAAAATGTCCGTAGCTGTTTTTCTGTTTTAGCTGGATTTTACCGGGTAATTTTTAATCACTACGAAGAGACGAAGTATAAAGGCAAATTCAACGTATGAATTGTGAGCTTGCCTTGAATAGCCGGCAGAATTACGTGGTTTTTCTTCGTGCACTTCGTGATAAAAACTTTTACCCATTCAGCAATAAAGTTCCCACACCTTGATCGGTAAACAATTCCAGCAGCACAGCATGGTCGACACGACCGTCAATGATATGCACACTGGTGACGCCGCCTTTTATCGCATCGGTAGCGCAGCGAGTTTTGGGGATCATACCGCCGGAAATGGTGCCGTCAGCGATCAGTTCCTCGGTCTTTTCGATCGATAAACCGGTCAGCAGCGTTCCTTGCTTATCCAGTATGCCCGGTATATTGGTCAGTAAAATCAATTTCTCGGCTTTTAACTGTTCGGCAATTTTCCCTGCTACTAGATCGGCATTGATGTTGTAGGAATGCCCATCTTCACCGACCCCGATCGGGGCGATAACCGGGATAAAATCGCTGTCTCCGAGCATGTCGAGTACCGCTGGATCAATGCTGCTGACTTCACCGACATGACCCAGATCAATAATCTCCGGGGCCAATGCGCCAGGCAAGACC
>CANNNN010000213.1 GCA_947506075.1 Methylococcaceae bacterium | reverse complement strand
GACCCGCTTGGTAAATGTAAGACAGTTATTAATAATAAAAAATCTGTAGTGCCACTTGAGGCGATGAAAAAATTATAAGTTGTTGTAATAATGAGTAATTGTGCTAGCAGGTGACGAAGATGGGTTAAACTCGTGATCGTATGCCCTAAGAGTTTAATCAATTCATAACTCTGTATGTCACTTTTTCAACTTCGGAATCTATAATAACCAGATTCCAGTGAGCTTCTAACAATAAAATATAAATTTTTTCACGGCACAAACTTAATCTGTCTGTTAGGTATTTTGGCATAGGCGACAAGCATTTATTTTTTTAGATTGTAACTGGTATTTATGACATTTGTACCAGCAAAACGCCGATAAATGTAAGTTTGTTGCTTGTTCTTAGATATTGTAATGAAAATATTAGCTTCCGTAAGACTGCTGGGCTATAAATCAACTATCAGATTGGCTAAATAGATGTACTCCACAACTCGGTGACCAAAGGTAAGGGACAGCATAAAACAGCATTGGTTTATTTAGCGTCAAAAATGTAAAATATCCAAAAACTTATGGGACAACTAATGGTTGTGCCCCCTTTTCGCACGGAGCCTTTTTGGGGTGTGGCGGGAGCAACAAAGTGTCGAGTGTTTTACTTGTGTTATTTTGGACGTTGGCGTTGATTTTTTCTGCCAATGCAGGGGCGCGGATGCCCACCACCAATCAAAGACTGGAGCAGCTTCAACAACAACTTGGTGAGATGAATGCTGAATTGACGGTGGTGAAAAACGACCATGAGCGGCTGATTGCGCTGACTAAGAGCATTGCCGAGTTGGAAGCGGCAAAAAACGACACAGCCGACCATGACCGGCTGCTGGTGCAGTCCAAAGGACTTGCCGATCTGGAAAAGCGGCTCGAAGACAGCGCTCAGTCCACCTCTGATTGGAGAGCATTTTCCGGTAATCTCATTACACTGTTCGGGGTTTTGTTCACGGCTCTGGTGATCTATTTTTCATGGCGCGCCGTTAACGAGGCCAGGGTTACTGCACGACTATCCGCTCGGGATGAAGTCAAAGACTGGACTGACAACAACGGCGAAGCCGAAGTCAAAAAATGGATCAGTAAGCATGGCGCAGTATTGCAGCAAGTCCTAAAAAGAATGGTGCGCCAGGGTGAAAAATCCCAGCTCCAGGGCGAGAAAATACTCGCCGACATTATTCAGCAGGGGAATAAAACCCTCGAAGAAATAGCAGCCCAATCGGCTGTTACGACCGACCCTCCATCCTCTCCGCATCTGGGGCATGAACAAGACCAAGATACATCGACACGAGAGCCGCGCACAAATGTGGTCGACACCAAAACCAGCCTGGATGAAGTCGTGGCATCTGCGGCAAAAACAGAATCGGCAATAATTGAGGCGCCCGGAATCAAAACCGATGCTGACGAAATTACCGCAGCCGATCATCCGGCATCCGGCCAAGACCTGGATTCCGATATTGCCGCGCAGCAGGCAAAAGCACTGACCGGAAAAGGCGACGAATTAAGTTCGCAAGGCCGATGGATAGAGGCGATTGCGGCATATGACGAGGCGATCTCGCGCTATCGGGATTACAGCGAGACCCCCGTTGCTGAGGAACTGGCCAGGGCCATGCTCAAGAAAGGCTATGTGCTAAGCAGGCAAAGCCAATGGTCAACCGCGCTGGCACTTTACGACCAAGTTGCGCTGGCCTACGGCCACCGCCCGGAGGCCAGCATCAAAGCGCTGGCGGTCAGGGGGCTGCTCAGCAAGGCCTACGTGCTGAACCAGCAGGGACGAAATGAGGAAGCGATAACAGCCTACGGCGAGGCGTGGGAAGTCTATGGCGGTTGCCCCGAAGCGGTAGTTGCAGTACAGGTAGCAAAGGCGCTGGTCAGCAAAGGCTTCGCCTTGGGCAAGCAGGGCAAGTTGCAAGCTGCGCTGGCAACATACGACGCGGTGGTCTCCAGTTATGGAGACTACCGCGAAGCTGGTATCGCTGAACAGGTGGCGAAAGCGCTATTTAACAAAGGCAGTATACTAAGCCAGCAACGCCAGTGGATAGCTGCGCTTACGGTATACGACGAACTAAAGCACCGCTACGGCGGCTATTCCGAATCCGGCGTTGTTGAACTGGTGGATAGGGCAAACTCGAATCATAGCTTCGCTCTAAGCCAGCTGCTCTAGGGCGTTACGCATAGACAATATCTGCATGTTAAAAGCCAATGTGCCGCGTGGGTTTACTCTCACTCTCAGCTAATGGCACGCTATCTATCCTGTTAAAAGCTTCGGTGCTCGGCGCGGTAAACGGGATGATGAGTTTCTACTGCGTAACATCAGTTTATAAGTAAAAAGGCGCAGCCAACAAAACCTATACGGTAAGCTGGACTGCGCCTATCATCCTGTATTTCTATCTAAATGATCAACACTCTGAGTACCAATGGCAATTTCCGAGAGCCAGGTTGACCACAATTTTCATTGTTGCTTTAAGTCGAAACGGTCAAGGTTCATAACCTTGGTCCATGCATCCACGAAGTCATGCACAAACTTTTCCTTGGCATCGTCAGATGCATAGACTTCGGCTACGGCACGTAACTCTGAGTTTGATCCAAAAATCAGATCCACGGGACTCGCCGTCCATTTGAGAGTGTCGGTTTGACGATCACGCCCTTCATAAATGCTATCGGACGAAGATGGCTTAGACCACTTGGTGGACATGTCGAGCAGGTTAACAAAGAAATCATTGCTCAATGTTCCGGGCCGCTTGGTGAGTATGCCGAGTTTGGTGTTTCCTTCATTGGCGTCCAATGCCCGCATGCCGCCGACTAGAGCCGTCATTTCAGGTACAGTCAGCGTTAACAGGTTAGCGCGCTCGACCAGCAATTCTGCGGGCGATCGTTGGTTGCCTTGACCGAAGTAGTTTCGGAAGCCATCTGCAGTGGGTTCAAGAACCGCAAATGAGTTCACATCGGTCTGCTGCTGCGAGGCATCGGTGCGTCCGGGTGAGAAAGGGACTTTCACCGTGTACTCTGCCTTTTTGGCAGCGTCCTCAACGGCAGCATTGCCTCCAAGCACGATAACGTCTGCCAGTGATACCTTCTTCCCGTCGGAGTGCTCGCTATTGAACTTATTCTGAATGCTCTCCAGACTCTTTAGCACTTTTTCGAGCTCTGCCGGGTCGTTGACAGCCCAATTATTCTCTGGCGCAAGACGGATACGCGCTCCGTTTGCTCCGCCACGTTTATCCGTGCCACGGAAAGAAGCCGCCGAAGCCCAAGCCGTCCTGACCAGTTCAGAATCCGATAATCCCGAGGCAAGAATATTGTCCTTGAGCTTGGAAATATCCGCCTCGTCAATCAATTTATAATCGACTGCAGGAACCGGGTCTTGCCATAGTAACTGCTCTTTAGGAACCTCGGCTCCCAGATAACGTGCATACGGCCCCATATCTCTATGGGTCAGTTTGAACCATGCTTTTGCGAAAGCGAGCTTGAACTCCTCTGGATTTTCCTGGAAGCGCTTGGCGATCTTGCTGTAGGCCGGGTCGAACTTCAGCGCTAAATCGGTAGTCAACATCATAAGAGGATGTTTTTTAGTCGGATCATGTGCATCTGGAACTATTTTCGCGGCAGCCGCACCTTTGGGCTGCCATTGAATCGCGCCAGCAGGGCTCTTTGTTTTTGTCCAGTCCAAGGCAAATAGATTATCAAGATACTGCGTGGTAAAGGCAATAGGGTCGGCAGTCCATGCACCTTCCAGACCGCTGCTAATTGTGTCAGCGCCTTTGCCGGTACCGCATTTATTTATCCAGCCTAATCCCTGTTTTTCGATGGCTTCACCGGCTGGTGCGGGTCCAACACACTTGGCAGGAGAGGCGGCACCATGAGCCTTACCGAATGTATGTCCACCCGCGATAAGCGCAACAGTCTCTTCGTCATCCATTGCCATACGAGCGAAGGCCTCGCGAATGTCTTTCGCTGCCGCCAGAGGATCGGGATTGCCGTTCGGGCCTTCGGGATTGACGTAGATCAGGCCCATTTGAGTTGCACCTACTTGCTTATCAAGCTTACTGTTCTTGTCGCGATTGCTGGACATAAACTTGGCACCTGCGCCCCAATAGACTAAATTGGGTTCCCAATCATCGGTACGACCACCGCCGAAGCCGAAGGTTTTAAAGCCCATGGATTCAAGCGCGACATTACCTGTTAAGACCATAAGGTCGCCCCAGGAAATCTTTCCGCCATACTTCATTTTAATCGGCCATAACAAGCGGCGCGCCTTATCGAGATTCACATTATCTGGCCAGCTGTTAAGGGGTTCAAAACGCTGATCTGCACCGCTCGCGCCACCTCGTCCGTCAGTGTTGCGATAGGTGCCAGCACCGTGCCATGCCATACGAATGAAGAACGGCCCATAGTTCCCATAGTCGGCTGGCCACCAATCTTGTGATGATGTCAAAACCGCCTGAATATCTTTTTTCACGGCGTTAAGATCGAGACTCTGGAATTCTTTGGCATAATTAAAATCTTTGCCCAGAGGATTTGACTCGGCGGCGTGCTGACGAAGAGGAGAAAGGTCCAGTTGATCTGGCCACCAGAATTGATTTGGTCGAGGAGCACCTTCAGCCCAAACAGGCATAACTGGCACCGTCATCGACATTACAGTGGATAGAACTACCGCTACATTTGTTGTTTTTTTGAACATGGAGGCATCCTCGTTACTGGGGGTAATATTTGCGTTGTTTGAGCGCATTAATTTAACAGAATATCTTATAGCTGAAGTTTCCTAAAAAATCATCAAGCCACCATGCGCAGCAATACGGCTACCAGCGAATTTTTCGTGGGTTTGCCAGGTTTGGGGCAAACCCTATCAAAATCTTCATTAAGTCCGGCTT
>CANNNN010000212.1 GCA_947506075.1 Methylococcaceae bacterium | reverse complement strand
TTTGAATACGCTTTATAGCTTATTTTTCGGCATAAATAAAATAATTGCAGGCAAAATCCCTGTAAATGATTTTTACAGGGATCAGGCTAATTTTATTTAGGGTGCAAAACAAATTTTAGATTCGCTTTAATAACTTCCTAAGTAACAGAATAACATTATGTTACTTAGGAACTCATTGAAATAATTGACTTTGGCAGGCTTCACTACTACTCTATGTAACATATATTTAAATTAACAAAAAAATAATACATAGAATGAACGCTGTCGACGCCGCCAATAAAGCTGAAATTGCTATGATGCACGCAGTCCTGGCCAACAAGTTTGGCCAGCTCTATGCCGATATTTGGAAAGTGGGGGTCAACTTGTCACTGCGCATCAGTGACCTGCTTACCCTCAAGTACGCTGACCTGAATCTGGAGGAGCGCTCGTTAAAGCTAACCGAAGCCAAAACCGGAAAACTGAAGACGATTCGACTAAACTCCGCCGCTATCCTGGTCATTGTCAGACGGCAACAGGAAAATCCTGCCGATACCTGGTTGTTTCAAGTCCATAGCAATCGGGCCAAAGACAAACCGGTGAGCCGGGTGTCAGTCAGTCGCGTCTTTAAAGACGCAGGGGAACTGTTAGGGTTGACCATCAACACTCACAGCATGCGCAAATCGCGGGGCATGGCCATGTACAAAGATGGTGTGCCTGTTGAGAAAATTGCCAAGGTGCTCAATCACTCGAACACCACGTCAACCCTTCGTTATTTGGGGATTACCCAAGAGGAAGTATTAAAAACCTATGACGATTATGAGCTTTAATGATGCGAACAATTCAACAACTATTAATTAATTCTCTATACTGATTCTATCTTGGGTGAACTCAAAGATTTGAGCCTGGCCGATACAATAAGCGCAATAGAACGGGAATCGTGATATATTGAATACGTGTATTTAATGATTTTATTCCGGAGACTGTGATATGGCTACTTCGATTCGATTGGCACCTGAAGTTGAGCAGCGACTTGACTATCTTGCCGTCCAAACAGGCCGCACAAAAGCTTTTTACTTGCGCGAGATCATCGAGCGTGGACTTGAGGATATGGAAGATTACTATTTGGCCGCCAATGTATTAGAGCGAGTTAGGAAGGGGGAAGAGCAGATTTATTCATTGGATGAAGTGGAGCATTCTCTTGGCCTGGCGGATTGATTTGACGGAAACGGCAACCAAACAATTGTCGAAGCTCGATAAAGTCGAGGCAAAGCGTATCACAACATTCTTGAGGCAGCGCTTAGCAGCTCTTGATAATCCTCGCAGCACAGGCAAGGCCTTGACTGGCCCCCTTGGCGATCTGTGGTGTTACCGAGTGGGCGACCATCGGATAATTTGCGAGATACAGGACGGTGTTTTGTGTGTCCTCGTGGTAAAAATAGGCAACCGACGCGACGTATACAGATCATGATATCGTCGTCTTTTGTGTAAATACACCCATCACTGAAAAAAGCTGACCAGTTTTTAGTCAAATTAACTCAAACCCTGAATTAATCCATGGTTAAGGCATAATATGACAATTTAGCGACATGTTTATCCACAGATTTTGTGGGTAACTTATTCATCTGGATTCGCGGTACCGTTTCTAGAAATTTTTCTAAAAATAAAATGACAGTCAAAGAATCCACCGCCCGCATCAACATCAACAAACTGCTTGAAGTGTCCGGTTGGCATTTCTTCGACGGCAATAAGGGCAAAGCCAATATCGTGTTGGAACCCAAGGTCAAACTAACCAAAGCGGTGATTGATGCGATCGGCGAGAATTTCGAGACAACCAGCAACGGCTTTGGCTTTATTGATTTCCTCCTGTTCGATGAACAGGGCTTTCCCCTCATCGTATTAGAAGCCAAAGCTATTGCTACCGGTGGATACAAGAGAAGCTTAGGACAAACTGTTCTTTTGGTTAAACACCCCTATGACTGACTTCAAATTCGATTTTCTCCCCGGCTATTTCAGCAACTTGTTGGGAATACCCATCAGCACCAACCCGCATTTTGTCATCAATGTGGTTGCCGCCTTGCTGCTTTTGTTTTTAGGCTGGTATGTCGGGCAGGCCGTGCGGGCGCTAATCTGTCTTGGTCGTGCCGTGCGGGACTTGGAAAAAGCCCACCAGCAAAAGCCTGACGGCGAGATCGTCACCAAGGATGATCTTCAGCAGGTGTTCAGGACTGTTTTCTTCGCCAGCGTTTGGAACAGTTTCCGCGATACACTGCATGAGCAATACGACTATCAAGACGGACAAAAGCGGTTGGTGCGCATTCGCTCCACCGTGCCCGCCGAAACTGTATTCAGCCCGCAATCGCTGGTGGATGCCCGGCTGAATGTCGAGTTTTTCAAGCATCTACCGGGCATCTTAACTGGCATTGGTATCATCGGTACTTTCTATGGGCTGATTAACGGCATTCAACATTTCGATCCTTCGCTACTGGCTAAAGCGAAATCCGATCCCGCACAAATGGATAAACTTTTCGTCGGGCTGAAAGTCCTGTTTGATGAAGTCCAAGGCGCGTTCATCGCTTCGTTTTTTGCGATTGGCACGGCGATGCTGATTACTGTATTCGAGAAAGTTCTACTCAATGTCTGCTACCGCAAGCTGGAGCAACTTTGCCGGATGTTGGATGCGCTATATGAGGGCGGAGTGGGCGAGGACTATCTCGCCTCATTGGTCAAATCTTCTGCGGAAAGTGCGACGCAAACGGCACAACTAAAACAGAGCTTGGTGACGGAACTGTCCGAACTGCTACGGGACTTGAACGCGCAGCAGATCAAGCAATCGGAAGTGCTTGGGAGCTTACTTTCGGCGAAAATTCAAGAGCATATAGACGCCAGCGAACATCATGGCGAACGGTTTCGCACAGAACTGAAGGATGGGCTGGCTGATATTGGCAAGACCGTCGCCGGAGTCGCTGGTGGACAAGGTGAGACGGTGACGGGAATGTTGGAACACTTGATCCACACCTTCTCGGCCAATATCCAGAGTACCTTCGGCGACCAGATGAAAGGTCAGGCTGAAATGATGAATACGGCTGTCACCTCAATGGCGGAGATGCAAACCGGCTTCAAGACGCTGCTGCAAGACTTGCGCGAATCAGGCAAGTTAGAGCGCGAAGACTTGACGACCAAAGTCACCTCTTTAGTCGGGACGCTTGAGGCGCAGCAAGGCAAGCTTGAAAGTCAGATGACTGCCTTCATTGAAGCAATCCAAACCCAGATTGGCACAAGTCAACAGGAAACCATGGCTCAAGTGAAGGAGAGTCTTCAAGAGATTCAAGGCTCGGTCGGCAAGATTCTTACCGACATGGAGAAGGAACGAACGGAAGCGGTATCTTTAGGGCGGGAGCAACAACGAGAATTTACTGAAGCCTCAAAACGCTTGGTTGCAGAAATGGGCGTTCAAGTGGGTGGCTTGGTCGAACGCAATCAGCAGGTTGTCGAGTTGATGGGGAAGAGAGTTTCCGCTCAATTGAACGACAGTCTGACAACTGTTCACGCCTCCGTCAGCAAACTCCTCGCCGACATGGAACAGGAACGACGGGCTATCGTAGACACTGAGCGGGATCTTCATCGTCAATTTACTGACACATCAAACCAACTCGTGCTGGATATGGACAAACACATCCGTAATTTAGTTGAAGAAATTGGGAAAACGGTTATCGCTCTCAACAACAATGTTACGGCTCTGGATAATACCTCCATCGCCGCCATCAAGGGCATGGACGAAGGCGCTGCTCGGATTTCCCTGGCGACTGACCATTTTGCCAAGGCTGGGAATGTTGTTAGCGGAGTGATGCAACAGGCCGAGACGGTTTCATCCCAACTTTCCGGTAGTGCCGGTTCATTGGCCCAAGCGTCAAAAGCCTTGGAGAGCCAATTGAGCCAATATGCCGTCACTCGGGATGCTCTCGCCCGAATGGTCGCCGAAATGAACGTAATGCTAGAGCGTGCCAAACAGGAGGCTGGAGTAAACCAGCAAATTGTCGAAGACATGCGCCGTATGGTGGCGAGCTTTGGCGTGCTCAAAGACGATATGGACGAATTCGTGGACAGCGTTTCCAAGCTACTCGCCGAAACAATGGCTAAGTTCAGACAAGACATGGGAACACATAACGCGGAATTCCACAAACATCATGCCGATACGCTCAACCAAGTTGCTTCAGCTTATGAACCCTTGGCAGCGTCTATCGGCGGTCTCACCGAAATGATCTCCAAAACGAGAAAGAACTGATGCTCTCGCGTGGCATCCGCACCCCGCGAGCAAAGGAAGAAGGCGAAAAACCGTTCTGGATTTCCTATGCCGACCTGATGACAGCGATGATGATGCTGTTCCTTATCGTGATGACTTTTTCCTTAGTCATTATCACCAATCCTGGGCCGGAACTAGATCATATTAAAAAAATCCAGCAAATCTGCGATGAGATCAAAGCAGCGGCTAAAGATGTCCAAGGCGTCACCGTCGATTGTATCAACAACCGCATTGATTTTGGTGTTCAAGCTCAATTTGGCAACAACGATTCCAAACTATCCGATAACGCCAAACAAAAACTGCGTGAATTTGTGCCCGTCTTGCTGGCTGTGGCCCGTAAAGACCTGGGTAAACTTCTCAAGCGCGTGGTAGTGGAAGGCTACGCCTCGCCGACCGGCAGTTATTTACTCAATCTCCAACTGAGTATGCGCCGGGCCGAGACTGTATTGTGCAGCCTGTTTGAAGCACCAAAACCCTACGAAATACCATTGTCCATCGCGGATAAACAGATGGTGCGTGATCTCTTTCTAGTGGGCGGCTACAGTTTCAACAACGGGCAGGGAAAGTCGTCAGCAGAGATGCGGCGGGTAGAATTCAAATTGGATTTTTTGGGCTT
>CANNNN010000211.1 GCA_947506075.1 Methylococcaceae bacterium | reverse complement strand
GGCTGCACGCAGATCGAGTGTGACGTATGCTTTTACATTCGTGTCGCCAAATGTGCCCACGGTAAAGCTGCTACCCACATAACGAAACCAGAAATCCAGGTCAATATTTTTCCAGGGTGACAGTGCACCACGTAATGAAGTTCGCTGCTGAGGACTTATACCTGTCTGTGCGTTGCTGGGGTTATTTAATTGGGTATACAGCCAGCTGTAATTGGCATCCCAGCGCCACCAATCGAGCATTTGCCAGACGGTGGCGATTTCTACGCCATAGGTTTTACCCTGTAGGCTATTGGAAAAGATCATCGGCAGTATTACAGGCTGCCCCGAGTATATACCCCTTAGATCCGGCGTTCCTGCAAGTGCATAGCGCAGATCACGATAATCATTGTAAAACCCGGTCACGTCCAGGGACACCGTTTTGGAAAAAGTTGTTCGATAACCTGCTTCATAAGCAATGACTTCTTCAGAGCGATAATTAGGGCTGCCTTGGAGTGATATCGCGGTTGGTACGGGCAGGTTCGAAGGAGGAATAATGGTACCCATTACTGTGCCATCTTGTTCTGCCCGTGACGGTGTACGCACTGCTCTTGACACACCGGCCCAGAGCCTATGTTGATTGTGAGGTGCCCACATGACTCTGGCGGAAGGCTGACCCTCGAAGCCACTGTAGTCGTTATGTTCAAATTTGGAGCCGACCGTCAACCAGAGTTTGTTGTCTATCAGCGTCAGTTCATCCTGAATAAATCCGCTGTATACTTGGTCAGTGACACTGTTCGGATTGGCAGTGAAAATCGATTTCCCATTCTGGAGTTGATTACCTGCAATGCGGTCATGACCTAAACGGTAACCCAGTCCCCAGATGACTTCATTACTATCCAGCAAAGCAAAGCGATGCTGGAAGTCCAGATCCAAGGTATGACGGCCATCGTTGTAGGGACCTTCAGTTCGTGTGTAGGTATCATAATAAAATTGCAGTTTATAATCCGAAGTGGGCGAAAAAGTGTGCTGCAAACGGCTGAGCAGATTACCGCCAGATGAGTTATTGTTATCTTTTTCAGTGATCTGATAAGGGCGATCAGTTTGCGGGTAATAAGAAAACTGATCAATATGGGTTTGATAAATATCGCCCTGAACGGTCAGTGCATCCTGAGTATTTAATTTCGAGTCCAGCCGAAAGCCGCCTTGCACTTTGTTCCAGGCATCACCTGCTCCTCCGCCGGTCTGATTGGTATTTTGACCGCGATCAAAGCCTTTGACATAGGCTCGTGCCGTGGTGTCCTCGCCGAATTTTGTTCCATAACGGAAGGAGCCAAAGCCCTGTTCCTGGGTGCCGCCGCCTGCATTCAATAAAGCGCCCTGAGTCTGGGCTGAAGATTTGGTGATGATGTTGATAACCCCATTCACAGCATTAGCGCCCCACAACGCCGCGCCCGGGCCACGGATGACTTCGATACGGTCTATGTCTTCCATCAACACATCCTGATTTTCCCAATACACGCCGGAAAAAGAGCGGGTATAAGTGCTGCGGCCGTCGACAAGAACCAGTAGCTTATTGGCAAAGCGCCCGTTGAAACCTCTGGAACTGATCGCCCATTTGTTGGCATCAATTTTTGCAACATCAAGCCCCGGCGCTAGGCGCAATGCATCGGGAATGCTGGTTGAACCTGAGCGTTTGATGTCTTCATTGCTAATCACAAATGCGGCTGCCGGCGCATCATTCAGAGCTTGTACTTTTTTTGATACCGAAGTGACTTCGACATTCAGCAGGTCTTCTACGCTCAGGTTTATCGCCTCGTTTTGTTCTTCTGCACTCGCTAGAGCACTGAAGCATAAAACAGTCGCCGACAAGTAATAGCTATAGACAGCTTTTTTTTGCTTAATCATTAGACGGTTATCTTTGGGTAAGTTATGGTTTGTTGATCAGGTGACGCTTTAGCGCTGCAAGTCTGTGTTGCTTTATGTTATAGAATGATGGTGTGGGAAGCGGGATTGCTTAATCCGCCCTTGGATGCAAATCAAATTGTTCGGTATAGGTAATTTGAATTGTTGCTCTCGGTTTGGTCTTCAGTTGATATGTATATCGGCAGGTAACCGATAGCTTAGGTTGACATTTTATAAGCTATAGTGGTTAAGGTTTAAGTCCAGGCACAGCTGAATCATGATCCTGAAAAAACGGCTTAGTGTTATCTTGAGAGCTTGTAGGATAGGATGTTCAACATTTTCAATCAATAAGTGTTCTTACGTATATCAATGGGCAGTCCGCTGTTGAGTTGAATGCCTTGCACCAAGGGCGGCTGTTTCTTCAAGAAAACTGACTCGCTCTGCAAATATACCGATTCGTTAAGTTTAGCTCTAGCCTTAGCACTGCAGACTTTGGTGCTAGGGAAAATGGTATTTTTGGTGTGTATCAAGAGCTCAAAATGATCATGTCACCAATTTGTAATAAAACTTTCATTTTCTTCTGTTAATATCCAAATTAAGCATACCTTTTTTGGAATGACTCTTTTCCACTGTGGCCGATGCTGCACAACGTTTTTGGGATGAGTTATCCCTGTGTAGGGTCATGCAATAACATTCATTTCTTTGGCGAGACACATACCGGAGCGGTTAAACGGTCATCGACAAAGCCCCCTCGTACTTGTAATACAAGGTTAAAAGTTTGATTATGAATAATAAAACCTATCGAACCATCTGGATTTCCGATTTGCATCTGGGTTCCACTCAATGCCAAGCCGATGTTTTACTGGATTTTTTAAAGTATAACGACAGTGAAAAGCTTTATCTGGTGGGCGATATTATCGATTTTTGGGCGCTTTTCAAGAAAATGTATTGGCCCAGGGATCATAATACGGTGATTCAAAAAGTTCTGCGCAAAGCCAGGCATGGCACCCAGGTCATCTATATTCCGGGCAACCATGATGAAAACATCAGACAGTACGACAATCATGTCTTTGGCGACATCATCGTCAAAAATTCGGATGTGCATACCACCTCCGCAGGGAAGAAATTTCTGGTTGTTCATGGCGACGAATACGACACTATTGCCAAATGCCACAAGTGGATAGCCAAGATAGGCAACGATGGGTATGACTTTTTACTGTGGGTCAATCGTGTTCTGCGAGTAATCAGAGCTTGGCTGGGCATACAATCAAACTTCTCTCTTGCCGCCTTTGTAAAGTTTAAAGTTAAGAATGTGGTTCAGTTTATTTCCGATTATGAAGAAAGTATCGTCAGCACGCTTAGGGACCAGAGCCTGGATGGGGTCATTTGCGGTCATATACATCATGCTGAAATTAAAAATATTGATGATTTTTTGTACGTCAATACCGGGGATTTCGTGGAAAGTTGCACTGCGATAGTGGAGCATTTGAATGGAACATTGGAGCTTGTGAAATGGCACAAGACTGAAGCTGTAATAGTCCAGGACGAGACCTTGGAAGCGAATGCCTGATGATTTAACGGAGTAGGCAATAAGGATGTTTGAATGCACACCACGCTGAAGTGCAGGCGAAGCCTGCGCTTCAGCGTGGTTTTATTATGCGAGTATTGAATATTAACCGACAGCTACCGGCCGCCCTTCAGGGAACTGCATGGTCATGCAATGCAGACTGCCGTATTGGTGCACCAAAGGCCGACAAGGAATCGCAATAATTTTTCGATCCGGAAAACAAGCGGCTAGACGCTCCAGCGCAACCGCATCCATAGGGTCGCCGTAAGTCGGCACCAGTACGGCATGGTTGATGATTAAAAAGTTAGCGTAATTGGCTGGAAGCTGCTGCCCGTCCTCATCATGAATCGGTTTTGGCAACGGCAACGAAACGAGGTGATAGACATCGCCATCCAGCGTTCTTAGCGCCTGGAGTTGTGATTTCATGAATTGCAGGCTGTTGTAATGAGGGTCTTCCGGATCTTTGCAGCTGGTATAAGCGATAGTATTGGCTGAACAAAAGCGTGCCAGCGTGTCGATATGGGCGTCGGTATCATCGCCACTCAGGTTTTCCTGGTCCAGCCAGAATACCCGTTTTGCACCCAGATGCTGAAGCAGTTGCAGCTCTATCTCTTCTTGACTCAGACCTTTGTTTCTATTTGGATTTAACAAGCACTGCTTGGTGGTCAGTAGGGTGTCATAGCCATCACTTTCGACGCTGCCGCCTTCCAGGATGAAATCGATGTCAGTGTGACTTGCGCCTTTGAAGGGCTTGTTATTGAGCAGTTTGTGGTTCAGCGCATTGTCGCTCTGATGCGAGTATTTGTCGCCCCAGCCATTAAAGTGAAAGTTCAGGTGCGTGATGACGCCGTCTTTTTCGACGCTAAGAAAAACGGTATCCCTGACCCAGATGTCATTCACATCGGCGTGGATGAAGTCGATGTTGTCGTTGATGCTGATCAAGGCCTGGATATGCTGCTGATGGCTGTCATCCCGACACACGATAAGCAGTTTTTGAAATTGGCTGATGGTATCGCTAATAACGCTGTAGGAGTGTTCTACAGTCTCGAGATTAAGAAAGTCGCCGGTTTTATGAGGCCAGGCGATTAATACGGCGGATTGTTTTTCCCATTCTGCTGGAAATCTGTTCATGTTTTAGTTCCCTGTAGTTGTATGTTTCGGCTGTGCGCCGAAATCTGAGTGGAGCAACATTTCTTTAGCATGTGCCAGCGTGTTGGCGGTGATATTGACGCCGCCCAGCATTCTGGCAAGTTCCTCTATACGTTCTTCCGTTTCAAGTAAGCGGACAGTGGAAGAAGTGATATCGGTTTTATTGTTTTTTTCAACGTAAAGATGGTGATGCGCTTGTGCAGCGACTTGTGGAAGATGGGTGACGCACATGACTTGCCGGTTATGGCTTAAGCTGCGCAGTTTTTGTCCGACGATTTCGGCAATGCCTCCGCCTATGCCTGAGTCTACCTCATCAAAAATCATGGTCGGG
>CANNNN010000210.1 GCA_947506075.1 Methylococcaceae bacterium | reverse complement strand
AGCAATAACCGCCATTGCTGGCTTGATGAGACAGCACGGGTTTCGCCGCCTGAAAAATCATCCAGAAACGGTACTTTTAATGCCGATTGTTCTACAGGTTTATAACTGGAAACCAGATAACGGATTAATAAGGGCAGCGGTAAAGAGGCCAAGAGCCAGGGCCATTCAAAGTTAATCATAATTTTGCCTGAGCTTTAAGCCAGTCTTCGCATAGTTCGATTACTTGGGAAAGTTCCAGTTCTGTGATCGGCGTTTTTCGGTAGGGGGCGTCAGCAAGCAGTTGACCTATGCCTGAGGAAAACGGTTCACCTTTCACGGAATTGTCCAGAAATACCAGCCATTTACGCCCGGTTAGACCTGCGGTCTGGTTTCGCGGCGATAGGCTAATCGCTACGCGCCTGAGCAGTATCGAAAGCTCGGATACGATTGCCAAGTTATCCGGTGTCGTATCCTGTTTGAGTCTGGCCAGTATTTTTCTAGCGGTTTTAAGCGCAGTCTTGCGGGTCAGTCTTTTATAAATCCAGACCAACAAAATAATCAGCAACGGGACAGTTATCGCCAAAATCCACCAGCCGATAGCCGGAGGCCACCAGCCTATGGCTGTGGGTTCGTGTATATCTTTTAAGTCCAGTAGTGGTGGATTCATTTATCGTAATCGCTGTAGAGGATCATCTGTCGTGCTGCATTTAATAAATGCCAAACCCATTTTTTTGGCTAGCAACTCCAGCTGATCAAGCCGTTCGGAAAAAAGTTGTTGATAGCTTAACAGCCGCTGACGGTCACCGGTATCAATCACTACGTCGCGGACATCGTCGGTAAAACGATAACGGCCTTGTTCCGGCAGTCGGCTTTCCAGCGGATCATAGATAAAAATCAACACCACCTCGCAATGCCGTGACAGCTTTGCCAGATAGTTTTCAACCTGCTTATTGATGCCGCGAAAATCGCTGATAATATAAACCAGGCTACCGGGCCGGGCATGGTGCATAAGCCTTGCCAGCACCTGTTCCAGCGACATTGCCGTAGTGCCTTTCGTCGCTAACTCCCCCCCGGACACGAGGGCATTTAAAAACCGTAATACCGCATGTTTGCCATTTTTCGGTTTTAACTCACAACACTCATGACCGGTAAAAATCTGCCCGCCAATTCTGTCACCATGATGCTGGGCCGCCCACGCCAGCAAACCCGCAAGTTTGGCGGCCAATACCGATTTAAAAACACCGCGTGTCGCAAAGTGCATCGCAGGACGGTTATCTACGGAAATGAATACCGGCCTTTCCCGTTCCTCACGAAACACCTTGGTATGGGTTTCGCCGGTACGTGCGGTGACTCGCCAATCAATGCTGCGTATATCATCGCCCGGCTGATACATCCTGGCTTCTTCAAACTCCATGCCAAGCCCCTTGAACCGCGACACGTAGCCGCCGCTTTGGCCTGAGCGTATCGCGGAATGTTTAAGGTTTAGGCTAGCTGCAGGTCTTGCCAAATCGATCAGAGTCTTTAACGACACCGTAACCAATTCGCTGGCTGAGGGATGCTCTGAATCCGCTTGTTTAGCAAAAATTCTCAAGGTACGGCAACTCTGGAAATCAATTCTTTAATAAAATCATCGGTCGTAATGCCTTCCGCCTCGGCTTCGTAAGACAAGATCAAACGATGCCGCAATACATCAAAAGCCATATCCTGAATATCTTCCGGACTGACAAAATCGCGGTGAGCCAACCAGGCTTTTGCTCTGGAACAGCGATCCAAAGCAATACTGGCTCTGGGACTTGCGCCATATTGCAGCCAGGTAGCCATATCCTGCCCGTAAGCCCCAGGATTTCGGGTAGCCAGTATGATTTGCAGCAAATAGTTTTCAAGACTTTCCGCCATATGCAAATCCAGTACTTCATTACGTGCGGCAAACAACGTCTTTTGCTCAAGCGGCTGGAACTGCTCCGTATTTTGTTTCGAACCCGAACGTGCCTCTGCTCTGGCCAAATGCAAAATACTTTTTTCATGTTCAGCTTTCGGGTAATCGATTTTTACATGCAGCAAAAAACGATCCAGCTGCGCTTCGGGAAGAGGGTAAGTACCTTCCTGCTCGATAGGATTTTGCGTGGCCATCACCATAAACAATTTGGGCAACGGATATGTTGCTTGACCTACCGTTATTTGGCGCTCGGCCATGGCTTCCAACAATGCTGCTTGCACTTTGGCCGGAGAACGGTTGATTTCATCAGCCAGTATCAGGTTATGAAACAACGGACCTTTTTGAAATTCAAACGTACCTTGCTGGGGACGATAAATTTCTGTGCCGGTTAAATCAGCAGGTAATAAATCCGGGGTGAATTGCACCCGATGAAAATCACCCTGTATGCCTTTGCTTAACACGTTGATGGCTCGGGTCTTAGCCAGGCCAGGAGCGCCTTCAACCAAAATATGCCCATCCGCCAACAGGCCAATTAACATCCGTTCGACCAAAACATCCTGGCCGATAATCTGTTGATTAATATAATTTTTCAACCCGATTAACGCAGGTTGAACGGTTTCTTTATTGCCGGTTTTTTCTAACATAATTGTTCAAGTTGATGTTGTTGAGCCTGAAAGTATAGAACGAAAGTCTTACCCATTAAGCACTTGGAAAGTCGATCTGACAAATAATTGGTAATTTTCAGCGGAGGTAGGTCTATTTTATACAGTTATGGCTCAAGACGACATAGCATAAAGCTGTTAAATAGTTATGCATAAGTTGTGGACGGATCTGTGGATAACATTTGGCCAACAGTTAGTCGCAATTTATCCACAGGATGTGGATAACCTTAACCGCACATTACCATATATGTCAAATAATTGATTTTGTTATAATTAAATTACTTATCAACAGGATTTTATCTGCCTAATAATAATAATTGGTTTTATATCTTTTAATTTATTACTATTATCTGAGACGGAAATTGATTATTCTCTTAGCCAACAGGCTATTTATATTAAAATCATATGCTTACAATATATTTGTAACTTTGTTTATTTTTATCCTACTGATTTTTAATAAGTTATTATTTTAATGCACTCGTCCGGCTTTTATCGCCTATACTCTTCCAAAATTAATAGTAATTACGATAGAGCAACTGAGGAAAAAATGAGAATTGCACTGCTTATTTTAGGAAGCCTTATTTCTACCTGCACTTATGCGCAGATATACAAATGCACGGATGCTAATGGCAAGACTAATTACCAATCTAAACCTTGCGCTCCCGAAGATAAAACTGTGCAAATTAATCTTAAAACGGGTGGCACTGTCGACGTACCCGATCAAGAAAAACAAAACCAAGTTTTAGCACAACAGGCATTAGATGAAAAAATTGTGCAAGAACTGGTGCTAAAAAAAGAAGCCCAATTAAAACAAGATGCATTGATTGAAAGTGCAAAAAACCAGTTCCTGATTAAAAATAATCCCGATAAATATTCTGCATTTTCTATTCCGCCTTATGATTCCGAGCATTTGCCGGAATTAATCAAGGCTTTTAGAAACAGACTTCCCGATATCGAACGATTAAGAAAAGTAGCTGCTGAAAAAGCGCTCGCTACAGCATCCTGCACTCGTGTAGAAGCCTCTGAGTTGCATAGTAAAAGTACTAAAAATGCCTTAGTCTTTTTAGTCAATTGCAGTAGCGGAAAAAGTTTTTATTTTACCGAACTGGAATTAGCCAACTAATTGCGCATGATTTCACCCAAAACCATATTAATCACCGGTTGCTCTTCAGGGATTGGTTACACCACGGCTCTGGCATTAAAACAGCGAGGTCATAAGGTTATTGCCACGGCAAGAAAACCGGAAGATGTATCCCGGCTTCAACAGCAGGGTTTTACTGCAATACAGCTTGATTTGGCTGATAGCAACAGTATTAAATCAGCAGTCAGTTTGGCGGTTAAATTAACGGATGGAAAAATTGATGCACTGTTCAACAATGGCGCTTTTGGTCAGCCGGGCGCTGTTGAGGATTTAACTCGCGAGGTACTGAGGTTTCAGTTTGAAACCAATCTGTTTGGTACCCATGAACTGACTAATTTGATCCTGCCGTTGATGCGCAAACAGGGACAGGGCCGGGTTATTTATAACAGTTCAATCCTTGGACTCGTCGCCATGACTTATCGGGGCGCCTATAACGCCAGCAAGTTTGCACTGGAAGGATTGGCTGATACCTTACGACTGGAACTTCATGGCACGAATATTCACATTTCGCTGATTGAACCTGGGCCTATTCTCAGCGACTTTAGAAAAAATGCGTTTGCGCTGTACCAGAAAAATATTGATCCTGCGCACAGCTACCATAAGCAGACCTATAAAGTCATGGAAGCCCGATTGCAAAAAGAAGGTGCAGCGGCACCGTTTACTTTACCGGCTGAGGCCGTTGCCAAAAAAGTTATTCACGCGCTGGAAGCCAGTCGACCGAATTTGCGATATTACGTCACTTTTCCGACCTATTTGTTTGGGTTTCTTAAACGTATTTTGCCCGTGTCCTGGCTGGACGCTTTACTCAGAAAGGTTCAATAATGCATGATTTGGACGAAATTATTATCGACTGCCCTTATTGCGGTGAATCGCTCGATGTTCTGGTAGACACCAGTTCCGGACCACAGCAGTATTACGAAGACTGTTCGGTTTGCTGCGCGCCGATTTTATTTATCGTGTCCGAAGATAATGCAGGAGAAATGATTATTGACATTAAAAGGGATGATGAGTAACTCCTGGTATTAATTTTCAAGGCATTATTAGCAGGTGTTTAGAAAAAAGGACAAGAAATACGCCGTATCGGAGCCATTCAAGCAACATCTGATGAATAGATTTAATGCATGGCGTTCATGGTATTTGAAGACTGATATGTATTGATGCCATCAATGATTAAGCGACATTAAATCAGACGTCTGGAGTGCAGCATGGGCTAAAACTTGTTATCTGAAAGGAGATAACCGGAAGTAGT
>CANNNN010000209.1 GCA_947506075.1 Methylococcaceae bacterium | reverse complement strand
TCGGCGGCGCTCGCGTTTGACGAAGACGGTACGCCGGAACTTCGCGTTATGGTAAGAGACATCAGCGAGCGCAAACTGATTGAGCATAACCTCAAGGACAGCGAGACATTCAAACGCAGCATCCTCGATTCCATGCCCTCGCAGATCGCCGTGCTGGACCACCAAGGCGTAATCGTGGCGGTCAATGAAGTCTGGCAGCGTTTCGCGCTGGAAAACAGCGGCAAGCCCGGACAACACGCCAGGAACACCGAGGTCGGGGTCAATTATCTGGAGATTTGCCTGGCCAGTTTCGGCGATATCGATGAAGGCGCACAGGAAGTGCACGAAGGGATTCTGGCGGTGCTCGAAGGCCGCCTGCAAAGCTACAGTCTGGAATATCCCTGTCATTCGCCGAACGAGCAACGCTGGTTTTTGGCCTCCGTAACACCACTCGGTATTGAATACCGTGGCGTGGTCATCACCCATACCAATATCACCGAGCGCAAGCTGGCCGAAAACGAACTGCGCATCGCCGCGATTGCGTTCGAAACCCAGACCGGAATGGTCGTCACCGATGCTAATGCGGTGATCCTGCGTATTAACAAGGCCTTCACGAAATTGACCGGCTACACCGAGGCAGAAAGCCTCGGTCAAACCCCGCATATGCTTAGTTCTGGTCAACACGACAAGCTGTTTTTTGAAACCCTGTGGAATGACCTGATCAACACCGGTTACTGGGAGGGGCAAATCTGGAACCGGCGCAAGGATGGCAATATCGTCGTCGAATGGCTGGCCATATCTGCTGTGATGGACGCCCATGCTAGGGTTAGCCATTATATCGGCGTCTATTCTCATATCATCCAGAACCTTGAGGCGATAGAGGAAATCCATCGTTTGGCTTATTACGATCCGTTGACTAAGCTGCCCAATCGCCGACTGCTGCAAGACCGGCTCAGTCAGGCGCTTGCTGTCTCCACCCGCAACCGTTTGTACGGTGCAATTTTGTTTCTGGATCTGGATCATTTTAAGCAGATCAATGATACGCGCGGTCATGAAGCAGGCGATCTGTTGCTGATCGAAGTGGCGCGGCGCTTGCGCAACGTGGTGCGCGAAGTCGACACCTTGGCTAGGCTGGGCGGCGATGAGTTTGTGGTGTTGCTGGAGGATCTAGATACAGACGTCGAAGTGGCGGCGTCCCTGGTCAAACAGGTGGCTGGAAAAGTGCTGGGGGTGCTGGCCGAGCCCTACCTTATTCATTGCAATGAACAGGATTATAACTTCCATTGCTCGGCCAGCATCGGCATCGGCTTGTATATTGATAAGTTGACGCCGGAGGAGTTGCTTGGCCACGCCGACCTGGCGATGTATGAAGCCAAGTCAGGAGGGCGCAATGCCTTGCGCTTCTTCGATATGACCATGCAGGAGGTGGTGACGGCGCGCACCTCGCTGGAGCAGGACTTACGCCAGGCGCTGGCGCACCAGGAATTCAAGCTTTATTTTCAGATGCAGGCGCTACATAACCGCCGTATCATCGGTGCTGAAGTGCTGTTGCGCTGGGCGCATCCTGAGCGCGGCCTGGTTTCGCCGCGGGACTTCATCCCGCTGGCCGAGCAAACCGGGCTGATTCTGCCTATCGGTTTATGGGTGCTGGAGACCGCCTGCGCACAGCTAAAAACCTGGGAAGCTGTTCCGCTGGCTCGTGATTTACAGCTTGCCGTCAATGTCAGCGCGCATCAGTTCCATCAGGAATGTTTTGTCGAACAAGTGTGTGCGGCACTTGAGCGCTATGCTATACAGCCAGATCGACTTAAGCTTGAATTGACAGAAAGTCTGGTGCTGGATGATATTGAGGACACCATCAGCAAGATGCTGGCGCTCAAGACACATGGTGTGAGTTTTTCCATGAATGATTTTGGCACCGGCTTTTCTTCCCTTTCTTATTTGACGAAACTGCCGCTGAACCAGTTGAAGATCGACCAGTCCTTCGTGCGCAATCTGGGTGTAAAGCACAGCGATGCAGTGATCGTGCAAACCATTATCAGCATGGGTAATAATTTAGGCATGGAGGTGATAGCCGAGGGCGTAGAAACGGAAGAGCAACGCGCATTTTTGGAGCTGCATGGTTGCCCTGCGATTCAGGGTTATTTGATAGGCAGGCCGGTGCCTTTGGAAGAATTTGAGCGGCAATTGAATCGTTAGATGCCCGGATTAATTAAGTAACATTATCCTCACGGTTTGCCCATTCAGCAGATTGTCCGGCAATGCCTTGATAAAGGGTAGGCGGGAAGCCAAGCAACGCTAAGATACGCAGCTGTACGGCATTAAGTTGGAATCCCCAACGGATCCAGCACCGACTGCTATCAGGCAGATGCTTAGTATCATCAGGATTCCGGCCGCCCAACCTTGTACAGAGTTCAAGCGATGATCGCCTTCGCTGAGAATATAGGCCAGCCATTCGACCACTGATTCTCCTAAGCTTAGCCCTCGCCAGTTTCCGTGCATCGGAAAGTGCTTGTTCAGTAATGTGGCTATCTTCATCTAGTCCATCTGCGCGTGAGCAGCGGAATATCGTCTACTCGTTCGGTTCTGGTTATGTGTAATGGTGTTTCCATGGCGACAAATAAAAATATTTTTACACAATTTCATGGGCTTAGAGAAAATTTAGCGAACGGTGAATTCGATGTTCCTGGGTTGGCTGTATGCCCAAACTATAGGTTTGGGTTGCGCGGTATTCATCGCCCCAAAGCGGCCTGTGGCCATCGGCAGGAAGTGGCCGACAACAGTCGATCAAGGTCTCGGCGTTTATGTTGCCAAAAGCATAATGAAGCCAGTATTATTTTTGATGTAAGATAAGTTTGGATTTTTTACACAAGAGACATGAAGGTAGGTGGCAAATGAAAAAATCACGTTTTTATATAGTGGCGACTTTTACGGTGTTAACACTAATATTGGTTCCTAACGCTTATGCTAGACATACATCGGAAGCACATACTTCGGCCCAGAAATTCGGCAGAGGATTGGCCGGAATGACCTGCGGTATTCTTGAATTGCCAGGTAATATTGTTAAAGAAACTCGGGCTAAAGGGGCGGTTGGTTTTCCTATCGGCCTTGCTATTGGTTTGGGGATGACGGTAACGCGTGAGTTGGTGGGCGTTTATGAATTTATTTCAGCGCCTTTTCCAGTTCCGTCAGGTTTTCAGCCTATCTTGACGCCCGAGTATCCGTGGGACTATTTTGAATAATTTTATTGATTAGGTTGATTTGGAAATATCTATCAAACTGCTCATTGACTGGTACAGCAAACCGGAAGTTCGTGAACAAAAGATAAATACAGTTTATTGTCTTCATAGAAAATAATACAATTAATTGATCACGAACTTTTGTTTTTTGGTACTAGTAGATTTTATATGGTAATTAATAGACAGGCTTTCTGCCTTGACATCTCTAACGGGATGTCTCGGAACATGTGGGGGGATATCCCCAGCTTTAAATCAACACACTTAATTTAGGCGCGAGTTGACTCGATAAAAATGGCCACTTATTTTGGCACAGTTAAACCGCTTCTCCTCTGGCTAGCCGCAGCTATAATGGCTTTTGCTGTAGTCATGGAAGCCAATCCAAACGCTACGTATGTTAGCCAAGGCATGCTGCCCTATGGATTCGCTATGACGACCTTGCAAAACGTTAACGACGTCGATCCGCGCAAGGCCATCACTCTTGATGCCGTGGGTTTGGGTACGCGCTTGTCCAAGGTCGAACTGCTCGATGGCACAGGGAAAGTTCTGTTTGAAGCGAAGGATCAAACCAGCCTTAGCCTGCCCGCCCCACTAGCCTTCGGAACTCATCATACGATCAAGGTGATGGTGGAGCGGTCTTGGTTCGGACAATCCGAGATCCGCGAAGTTAACTTTACAACGGTCACCGTGCCCAAGCTGGAAGGACCCATGCTTACAATGTTGGGTTTGGACGCATCGGTGACCCTACATTTCGACCAGCCAGTGGGTGAGGTGCTGGCCACGGGCGACTTGATGTTGAGAACGGAAGCCGACGCCACCGGCAAGAACATCCGCTTGCTGGCCAGTGCTTATGAGCAAGACCATAAGTATGCGGTTCAGTTGAACTATAAAACCACCACGGGAGTACCCCTGCCGCCGATAAACCTGGATTTGACGACCCCGCCACCTCTTGCCACTGAGACCAATGTCCGGGGGGTGACTAATTTAGGCTTGATGCTGCCACTGCAAGTGACCTTTAGTCAGCCTTTGGTCAATCCGGACAACGCGGCAAGTAACTTACAGGTGCGGACCCTTGATGGCATAGCCATCTCTGGAAAATGGCGTTGGATTGGGCCGCAGCATCTTAAGTTTACCCCTCATCCTGCATGGCCGGCCTCAAGCACCATTGAAGTCGTCGCCGATGGGCAAAACTTAAAAAGCGTGCAGGGCGGGACGCTGAAGCAAGCTCTGATCGAGCAATTCAACACCGGCATGGATCGAAAACTTTTCGTTTACCTGAATAGCCAGCGTGTCGAAGCCGTGGAAAATGGCAAAGTGATCCGCACCTTCAAAGTCAGTACGGGCAAAAGTAAAACCCCCACGGTGACGGGTTCTTTTTATATCTATGACCGTTACCGCCACAAGAGAATGCGCAGCGACGTCGGCAAGGGGCAGCCCGGTTTCTATGAATTGGACGATGTTCCTTATACGCAGTTCTTCCATAAAGACTTCGCCTTCCATGGCGCATTTTGGCATAACAATTTTGGCCAACCCGCCAGCCATGGCTGTGTCAACCTTGCCACCAAAGAACAAAACAAGCGCTGGCCAAATGTTTCCGAGGATGCAGGTTGGCTTTATCAGTGGGCAGCGCTGGGCCTGCCGGTAACCGTGATGTATTAAGCCCCGAGCCAATGTATAGAGTAGTGAATTGATTAAACGACATGACAGCACATATTTAATCCGTGGCAACTTGGAGTGCAGGCTTCGCCTGCAAGC
>CANNNN010000208.1 GCA_947506075.1 Methylococcaceae bacterium | reverse complement strand
TCTTTGTCCATGCAAAGAAAAGTAGATCGCCTTCGGGTGCGAGAACCCGTATCAAAAACCGTCGCGATAGCGACACAACAACTGAATACACACTATCTGCGTAACATCAGTTAATCAGATATCCATTAAGCTGATTTTTTATAAAAAGACAAGCAAGTCATCTGCTAATCGTGGCATCGATCGGCCTCCTCATCAATCCAATTCTGAACCACCGCGCAAAGCAACTGCTTTTCAACGGTTTTTACCCGCTCTTCGATCGAAACCACCGTATCGCCAGGTATCACAGGGATAACAAGCTGATCGATAATATCCCCCGTATCATAATCGTCGCTTACATGATGGATAGTTACGCCCGTTTCCGTGTCGCCGCTCTCTAACACAGCCTGGTGCACCCGTCTGCCATACATACCCTTACCACCATGCTTGGGCAGCAAGGAGGGGTGCGTGTTTATTATTCTGCCTTGATAAGCCTTTAATGTGAGCGGGCCTACCTTTTGCATGTAGCCGGCAAGCACAACCAAGTCAGCTCCCGCAGTTTTAAGAATAGCCAGCATATCCTCATCTGGACTCGCTGCCTTCCCGATAGACACACCTGGCACATCAAGCTGACGCGCCCTGCGTAATGCGCCAGAATCCTTGTTATTTGACATAACAAGGACTACGTTACACGCCTCCATTAGGGCTTGTAAGGTGGTGCCTTCACCTGACGCAAGAACTGCGATTTTGGGTGCCATAGCGCTGTAATTTCTGCCTAATGCAAGGTAGTTGGAGTGCCACAGCACACGTTGAATTTCTTTAGGCTTCCACACGGACATAAATCATTGCCCCCACTATGCGTGTCTTGCCGCTGAATAGTATTGGCCCCCCGAGCTATAACAGCTTGTCGGTATGGAAGCCAGAACCGGTAAATCCAGGCCAGACTGTCAGGGACTTGCTCCGCAAGCTCTTCGCTCTGCTCGGGTGTTTCCGTATACGCTTCTTCCTCTGCCGTTACCTCATCCGAGCCAAGCAGATGCAGGGGTCTTAACACAGAGATGCTTTCCGGATCATCAAAAAAAGGCTGCCAGTCCTTCCTGCACAACTCCAACCCTTGCATAAAGCCATAGGCCCACATCTCGGCATCGGTATATTCGCGAGGATCACCCTGATGTGTGACGGCAACGAAAATAGGCTCGACTTCGTCAGGATCAGCTTCGAATGCCGATATGATGCCATTCATCTGCCGAACGATCAGACCAATGATATGCTGCGCTTGTTCTGCCGAATCAAAGTCGGGCTCATCTTCTTCATCAGGCCCCCAGATGCCTGGAAACCATTGCTTGAAATCCAGCATAATCGGCCCAATTGCAACAGCTGTTAGATAGCCGTCAAGCGTATCAATCGACATGGTGTCGTAGGACGTGGCATCCGACATTAGAAAACGGTCAAGTTCTCCCATCTCCTGTTCGGACAAGGGCAAGAATGGGTTGCTAGTGGAATGTCTGGCCATGATGAGTGTCAATAAAGGGAAAAGTTTTATTTTACGGCTTTGTTGATCGGGATAACAGTACCTGCGGAATTTTTACCCTCCTGCAACTTATTGCTGCGTTGCTTGGTCGGAGCAACATAGCAAGACCCATCGGAACCAAAGCCAGCAGCAATGCTATGTTTTCAGATGCGTGGACATTATCACTATTTCACAAACGCTATAAAACGCCGGTAAGGCGAACCCTGCTTCCAGGTAAAGGCTTCAGTGTAATAATGCATCAATGCCAGATAACCCAATAAACCAAGGCTAATTGCTTTGCGAATCTCCATGCCGAAAAAAAACTCGGTGACCACGTTGACCGCATGATCGCCGTAGGACTGCAACACAAAGGCCAGCAAAAATGAACACAGCGGCAACACGATAAAAACCGGCAGATGAGCTCGCGCCGCAGCGCGGTAGATGAAATTATGTGCTTGCCGGTGGTGCTTATTGTAATCATGTACAACATAAAAAATATAAGCCGTTGCATCATGGACCAGTCTCGGCACCAGAATCGCGAAAAAATAATACTGCTGCATAAACAGATAAAAACTGCTTAATACCAGTAAAACATTGGACCACAAAAACCAGCGGCCTAGTAATGTGGTCGCATAACGCTGGCAAACCAGCACACTGCAAATCAGTCCGACACATAAACCACTCGCAATAAGCTTTATCCAACTCAATTGCTGTATATCAAGACTGTTTTTAAGAAATATTCCGATGTAAACAAAAAGCCCCGCCGTCACGCTTAACCACAACAACAGATCAAAAACCCGATCAGGCATCCGATAAAGGCCTCGCCCCACGCCCAACTGCTGCTTAAGTACGTGATAGACGGTCCAGGCAGCTACCGCCACGTAAAATGCCTGATAGGGAATAAACAGACTGCCCACGCCAAAAACCAAGGCAATCGTTAGGGTCATCCAAACAATTTTCGCTTGATAAAATTTCAGGTATTCGGTGTTGCTGGCCAGCAGTATGGAGCTTGCGACGATATGCGGCGTTCCAAAAATAATTTGAAACACTAAAAATTGTTTGGGGCTGCTAGGTAAACTCTGCTGTAAAAAACCCTGCCAAAACCAGACGTCACATAACTGCAGCAATAAACACAACGGAATGATGGCGTACAGTCCCAGCAACAATCGAAACGAGACGGCCAACTGCTTGTCACCCGGACTAGCTTGAGCCAAGATGGCCTGATCTGAAAAGGATTTTACGGACATAAAATTATCCTGTTGTTATTATTATTATTATTAGTCAGAATATTAACTGATGTTACGCAGATAGTGTGTATTCAGTTATTGTGTCGCTATCGCGACAGTTTTTGATACGGGTTCTCGCACCCGAAGGCGAGATACTTTTCTTTGCATGGCCAAAGAAAAGTATCCAAAAGAAAGGCCACCCGGTTACCGCTTCATCCTGCGCGTCTCGCTTTTAACAGGAGGTTTCCAAAAGGGACTCCTGTCCCTTTGGCAACGCGCGGCATCCCTGCCGCGCCCCTAGCGGGCCTATCCTGTTAAACGCTTCGGTGCTCGGCGCGGTAAACGGGATGATGAGTTTCTACTGCGTAACATCAGTTATTTAACATCAATGAGCCAGGTAGGGTGAAATTATCGATATAGATGATACCCATGCGTAAAGCATTTAACCCCAGATCTGTCGTTTTGCTATCCCATTCGATGGTCTGTTCAGCCAAATCCCCGTCTTTTGGCGTCGGTTAGCATTTTTAAGTGTAGTGATGTATTGTTTTGATAAGGTGGGTATGTGTTTTTAGTAATGATGCCTGAAGTCTGACTTCATAGAATACATAAGTTTTCAGATGGTGTTCCGAGACAAAATTAGAGGTTATTTATTGCGAGTTACCTAAGTTGGCAGCCAAAAAACCGGGTGGTCAGTTTTGGCATGCCTATGTCACTTCAAGTTTATTTGTTTTGCACACCATTATTCCCTATATGCTAAACGATATCCTATGCCTGCTTCAGTAAGTAAATAACGAGGCTGAGCCGGGTCTGCTTCGAGTTTACGGCGTAACTGCCCCATGTAAATTCGGACATAGTGGGCGTGCTCCACGTAGGCCGGTCCCCAGACCTGCAGCAATAATTGTCGGTGAGTCAATACCTTGCCCGCATGATGGATTAGAACTGTCAGCAGCCGGTATTCAAGGGGAGTTAAATGAATTTCCTGTTCGCCAATAAATACCTGGCGCCCGGATAAATCAACCTGTAAATCACCGAGGCAAAAGATGGTTTCGGTGCTGTCGCCAGCAAGCTGTGCGGCGTGCCGTAGTGATACGCGAATGCGCGCCAAAAGCTCGCCGATGCTGAACGGCTTGGTCAGGTAATCGTCTGCACCTTCATCCAGTGCGGTAATTTTGTTGCTTTCCTGGCTCCTGGCCGAGAGTACGATGATAGGGACTGCTGACCACTCGCGAACCTTGTGGATGACCTCTATGCCATCCATACCGGGTAAGCCCAGATCAAGGATAACCAGCTCCGGCTTGCGCGTACCGATTTCCACTAGGCCCTGTTCGCCGGTTTCTGCTTCAATGACTTGAAATCTATGGACACTGAGACTGGTACGTAAAAAGCGGCGGATTTGAAGATCATCCTCGATAACTACAATGACAGGGTGGCTACTACTCATCTTCCAGCTCCTCAACAACTTGCGGCGCTGCTTCTTCTACAGGAAGTAGAAAAAAGAATTGTGCGCCACCGCCTTGACGATTACTTGCCCCCATGACGCCGCCATGCGCAATAACGATAGCCTTACAAATAGCCAGTCCAAGGCCAACGCCACTTTGTGTGCCTTCCCGATGCACCTGATAGAATTTATCAAACAGTTTTTCCTCGGCTCCTGGCGGGATTCCTGGGCCGCGATCTGCTACGCTTACTTTTAGCATCTGGGCGGAAAGGTCGGCGGTAATGTCGATGGGACTGCCCGCCGGCGTATATTTACAGGCATTTTCCAGTAGATTGATCAGCACCTGTTCAATCAATACCGCATCAAGGCGCACCATACAAAGTCCATCGGGTAGCTTGGTATTAACGCTACGACCTTTAAGCCGTTTGTGCATACGCGTCAATGCACCACCGATAATTTCGTCTAGCGGATACCATTGCCGATTTAGCGATGCTTGCCCGCCATCTATGCGAGCCATGTCCAGGATATTGTTGGCCAGGTTTGACATGCGTAACGCTTCATCATAAATGGTCAGGCTCAATTCCTGACGATCCAGGGCGGTAAGCAGGACATCTTCTTCTACCAGGGTACTGGCTGCGCCGACTATGGATGCTAAAGGTGTGCGTAAATCATGCGAAATGGCGCTGAGCAAGGAATTGCGCAAGATTTCAGATTCCATGCGTAACTGTGTCTGTTGCGCCTCTTCGGCATAGCGCACCCGTTCAATGGTTTGAGCAATCTGGCTGATAAAGGTATCCAAGAGTCGACGCTGTTCAGGCAGA
>CANNNN010000207.1 GCA_947506075.1 Methylococcaceae bacterium | reverse complement strand
TCGTTACCAATGCGACAGATGCCGCCATTCTCAACCGGGAAAGCATATTAAAGTCATTTAGTTTCATATAAATGTCTTGGAAATGATTTAGCCCTTCATCGCGTGGATTAACGAACTATCTAATAGTATATATGAGGTAGGTTGATGCTGACAGCGAATTCAGCGAGCGCAGAGACGATCAATGACTAGCGACAGCCATTTGGGGAACGAATTTTGAGATTATTCGAATAACTATGAAGGACCAAAGCTTCCAGAAAAAAAGGCATGGCAGTTAGATACTGGACATGCTGTTTATGCCCGCCACTCTAAAACTTGAACAGGGAAAGCCTTTGGATTTTAATCGCCTTAGTTCATCTTCAAATGCTGAAATGTAGGGCAACGATAAAGCTGTTGCCCTGCTAACAGCACTCATGTCATCATTCGTGGTGAATTAAGCGCTCCTAGCCCCAGGCCTGCCTCTGTTCTGATTGCCGCCGGGCTTACGAGGACTAGCATTTCTAACCGGGCGCGGAGCGCGGGGCTCTTCCGGCGGCATCGGCGGAGCTACTGCGGAGGCTTCAAAACCGGGGATTTGTTCGCGTTTAATCTCTTTTTTTATCAGCCTTTCAACCGAACGCAAGAAGCTGTATTCATCATGGGATACCAGTGATATGGCTTGGCCTTCCACGCCAGCGCGTCCGGTGCGACCAATTCTATGCACATAATCTTCCGGCGCTTTGGGCAGTTCAAAATTGACGACATGCGGCAGCAGGTTAATGTCGATGCCGCGCGCGGCCACGTCAGTGGCTACCAGCACTCTGATTTCACCGGATTTAAAGCCGGCTAAGGCGCTGGTTCTGGCGCCCTGGCTTTTGTTGCCGTGTATCGCCGCCGCCTTGATGTTAACCTTGTTGAGTTTTTCGGTCAGCCGATTCGCGCCGTGTTTGGTGGTCGTGAACACCAGAACCTGCTGCCAATCCTGTTCCTTGATCAAATGACAGAGCAGCTCGGTTTTATTGGCTTTATTGACCAGATAAACGACTTGATCAATCAGTTCGGCTGCGGTGTTGCGCGCAGCGACTTCGATTTTTATCGGATTAACCAGTAGCCCTGTGGTCAGTTTGCGTATGTCTTCTGAAAAAGTCGCTGAAAACAGCAGGTTCTGGCGCTTTTTCGGCAGAAAGGCGATAATTTTTTTAATATCGCGGATAAAGCCCATGTCCAGCATCCGGTCGGCTTCGTCAAGTATCAGCGTTTCAACCTGGTCGAGCTTTACCGCATTCTGATTAACCAGATCCAGCAGGCGTCCGGGGGTCGCGACCAGTATGTCTACGCCGCCTCTTAAACGCATCATCTGCGGGTTGATTTTAACGCCGCCGAAAACGACTTCAGATTTCAAGCGGGGATGCAAATGCGCGCCGTACTTGTTTACCGATTCACCGATTTGCGCCGCAAGTTCCCGGGTTGGTGCCAATATCAATACCCTGACCGGCCGGTTGTTACCGTAAGCTTTTTGTGACAAGCGGTGCAGAATGGGCAGGGTGAATCCTGCAGTTTTACCGGTGCCGGTCTGAGCTGCAGCCAAAACGTCATGGCCGTCTAAAACAGCAGGAATGGCTTGTGATTGAATGGGTGATGGCGTGGTATAACCGGCATCAGCAATGGCGCGTAGCAATGGATCAGATAAACCGAGGGTGGTAAATGGCATATTTTTTTGAGTCTCAAGAAAAGGTTGCTGTTGGCAAATGTCATACAGCTTAATATCAATGTGAAAAACGCGATTATGAACAGTGCTCAATAAGCCTGGCGTTTTTGATAACGGTGGATTTAGGTGTGGTCTGTTGTGGAGAGTGCAAAGTGCAAGGGTATTTAAGTTGTTGATAGATTAGCCCGAGGCCCCATACAAGGTTGTTCTGTATGCACGGGTATAAGGGCTTTGCGTTTTGATATTCTTGAAGGTACCAGCAAAAAAACCGCGACGCTCTCGGTGTTGGTCATAATATAACACAAAAAATGGCGTAACGTTGGGTCTATGAATTATCGATCTGCTGCCGTTCAGTACGTATTTATACTTGAAAAAATATTTTACCCTCGAAACATACGAAAATTTTTAAAGAAATGCTGAACGGTAGGCCGTCACCCAATAAGGATTATTGGCTGTTTTTAGCTCACAGATAACCGTCGGTATTCTTGACCAGCCAACGCTCGACTTGAGACCCTAACAGCTCCTTCTTCCAGAAAGGCGCTCGCGACTTTAATGCTTCCATGATGTATCGACTCGCATCAAACGCATCGCCACGATGTGATGTCCATACCGCCACCAGTACTATAGGTTCGTTAGGCAGAATATCACCCACACGGTGTACCACTAACGCGTCGATAACCGGCCATTTTTCGATCGCTTCGGCGACGATTTTTTCCAGCTGCTTTTCGGTCATGCCCGGATAATGCTCCAGGGTCATGCCCTTAACCTGATCACCTTCATTGAAATCGCGCATCGTGCCTATAAAAACATTGGTCGCGCCATACTTTCCCGCCATCGCCGCTGCCGAATGCAGATATAGCTGGACTTCCTGCCACGGGTCAAACGCTTTGGTGCAAATTTTTATGCCCATGCTCAGCCCCCAGTCACCGGCGGAAAAAAAGCCACTTCATCGCCGTCCATAACAATACCGGTCAATTCGACATAATCCATATTTACCGCCGCCAAACTATTCTCCGGCAAGGTTTTATCCGGGTTGGCGCTACGCCATACATCACTGACGGTAACCAGGCCGGCAAGCTCAAGATTGTCTTCCGAGCGGCCAATAGCTTCTTTCAAGCTGGCAAAATAGCGTACCTTAATTGACATAGTCACTCACAAAAAATAAAGTTGGCATAAGTTTAACTGTAAATAGAGCCCCGCCAGCCGATTTTAGTTTTCTTAAGCCGCTGTTGCTATAATAAAGATGAAGCCCTTCACATTGCTAATTTTACAGAAGATGACTGCATTAACCCACTTTAATCAATCCGGCGAGGCTCACATGGTTGACGTCGGCGAAAAAGCGATCACTCAGCGCACCGCCGTCACCGAAGGCTATATCGAGATGCTGCCGTCTACGCTCAAGCTGATCGTAGAAGGCGGAAACCAAAAAGGTGATGTCTTGGCTATAGCCAGAATCGCCGGCATCATGGCCAGCAAAAAAACGGCAGAGCTGATTCCTCTCTGCCATCCACTACCGCTGACCCATGTTGAAATCATGCTCAGTGCAGAAATCGACCGCAACCGGATACGCTGCCAAACGACGGTAAAAACCAACGGACAAACCGGCGTAGAAATGGAAGCACTGACTGCCACGCAGATTACCTTACTGACTATTTACGATATGTGCAAAGCCGTAGACAGAGGCATGATTATCCAATCCGTACGCTTACTGGAAAAAGAGGGTGGAAAATCTGGACACTGGCAACACAATCACTGTGGTCTCTGACCTCTAAAAATGAAATTGTCACCTTATCCCTGGCCTTCAGGCCAGCAACCCAATCCAGCCGAGTGGTTGTTTGTTAGATTTGTTACACTAAACTTGTATTTCATATCGCGCCGACTCTTTTGACGCCATTCAAAATAACAGCAGAGACCCTTATGCCTATCATATTAAAAGAACTTGCCGATTTTTGTAGCGCACGAATTGAAGGCGGCGATCCATCAGCAACCATCGAAACGGCGGCAGATATCACCTCAGCTCACCAGGGTCAAATCACGCAATTGACCAACAGCCGCTATACCCGCTATATCAAGGATTCAAAGGCTACGGCCTGCTTTATTGCCGAAGGATTCGTCGTTGAAAATGTACCGCCAAGCATGGCGCTGCTGATTTGTGCCGATCCTGAAATCAGCTTTATCAAAGCCGTCGAATTGCTGCATCCGGGGCGGATTTATAATCGGCGCATTGCGCCTCAGGCAGTGCTTGCAGCCAATGTAAGCTTGGGCGAAGAAATTTACATCGGCCCTTATGCAGTCATTGGTGCAGACGCAAGCTTAGGCGATGGTACGGAAATCCATGCAGGCGCCTATATCGGTAACAATGTCAAAATAGGCAAAAACAGTCGAATCTATCCTTACGCGGTCATTTATGATGATGTGGTTGTCGGAAATAATGTGATCATTCATTCAGGTGCCATCATTGGCGCCGACGGCTTTGGTTATAAGTTCAGGAACAATCAGCATATTAAAGTCCCGCAGGTCGGTAACGTGGTTATCGAGGACAATGTCGAGATTGGCGCCAATACCTGTATAGATCGAGGCGCCTTGGGCAGCACCTTGATTGGCGCGGGCAGTAAAATCGATAATCTGGTGCAAATCGGGCACAATAACAAAATCGGCAAACACGTCATCATGTGCGGTTTAACCGGAGTTTCAGGTTCCTGCAATATCGAAGACTATGCGATTCTGGCCGGAAGTTCTGGAATCGCCGACCATGTAACGATCGGCCAGGGCGCCGTAGTTATGGCACGCTCAGGTGTGGCAGGCGACGTCAAACCCGGAACTCAGGTTTTCGGCAGTCCGGCAAAAGACAAGAAGATAGCGTACAAGGAACAAATTGCGCTCAGCAAACTGCCGGAGCTATTAAAAAGGGTGAAAATGCTGGAAGAAAAAATTCAGCTACTGGAAAAAGACGCCTAAACAATTAAGTAAACAGGACACCATCTTATTTCGAAGTTGCGTTGTATAAATCGAAACCTTGATTACTACCCCCGCACTTTCTCGCAACGGAAATCACTAGGTACTAATCAAAACAATTACCTGGGAACAAGCTCACATTGACGCCGGTCTCCAACACGCTGATTAATAAAGCCCTGAGGAATATCGCCTGATACTTTTCTTGGATCATTTTGTTCGGACCGGGCGTGGTATTCCCTTACCGTTATGCGCCTGCCGTTTACCACCTTTCTATCAAGCTGCTTAATAACCAGCGTCCCAATGTCATCCGGCATTATCGTAACGACGCAATTAGCATTGACCATGTGTTGCTCATGGTCTAATAAACTTAGCATCGTTATATCAACAATAGCTCCGGGTA
>CANNNN010000206.1 GCA_947506075.1 Methylococcaceae bacterium | reverse complement strand
TCTCGAAAAAACATATCGGAAACTTTCTAACGTATCATTGATATACTTTTGCATCGTTTTATCTCCCGCAAGGATTAACGATGCTATTTTAGATAGAATAATACTTTCTAATCAAGAATTAAGCTGATGAGAACTTACAACTGACGAGTCAGTAACCTGTCGCATGGTTTGTACTTACGGCGATGTCGGTACCGAGTGGCTGGACGATGCTTATATCGACCGAGGCAAACTGGGTAAGGGTTCCGGCGGTTTAAGCGATGAACTATCCGGACTTATTAGGGATACGTATGCCGTTCAAGCCATGCCAGGCTTTGCGATCGGGTTACTTAAAGGCAAGTGTTGGGAAGGCAATGAGCAACATGGCGCAGTACATCGCTCACCGAATATGACTCAAGCCTCACCCCGCAGGCTATTGTTAACGCTTGATTTTAGCTAAGTCATTGACGCAATATTCATTTTTTTATAACCGCCAGGATAAATCCATGTCTGATTCCAACCTATCCAACCCTGTTCCCGTCACGATCTTGACGGGATTTTTAGGCGCCGGAAAAACCACGCTGTTAAACCGTATTCTGTCTGAACAGCACGGTCATCGCATTGCCGTCATTGAAAATGAATTTGGCGAAGCAGGCATTGATAATGATCTGTTGATTCAGGGCGAAGAGCAAATCGTTGAAATGAACAATGGCTGCATTTGTTGCACTGTGCGCGGAGATCTAGTGCGAATTTTGGGCGAGCTGGCGGAAAAACGTGAAAACGGCTCGCTGCATTTTGATCGGGTCATTATCGAAACCACCGGGCTGGCGGACCCTGCTCCGGTAGCGCAAACGTTTTTTGTTGAACAGGATATTGGTGAATATTATTTGCTCGATGGCATTATTACTGTCGTTGATGCCAAACATGCCCTCAAACAGCTTAACGAATGTCATGAAGCCGAGGAACAAGTAGGCTTTGCCGACCGCTTGTTAATATCCAAAACTGACTTGATAACACCCGCAGAAGTGACGGAACTGGAAGCGCGCTTACGTATCATCAACGCCCGTGCACCGATCGCCCATGCACATTTTGGCGAAACCGACATCAGCGAAATTCTCGATATACGCGGTTTCAATCTCAACGCTATTCTGGAAATTGAACCCGATTTTCTGGAAGACGTCAGCCATGAACACGATGCCGGTATTGCGTCTTTCGTATACCGCACCGACAAGGCTTTCGATGCAGCAAAAATCATTGGTTTTATGGATGTACTAATCCGGGATTACGGTAACGATTTATTGCGTTATAAAGGCATCGTGCATATCGCCGGTTGTGATCGTAAGGTGATTTATCAAGGCGTGCATATGCTCCTCGGAGACAGTATTGGCGTACGTTGGGCTATCGATGAAATCCGCCAATCGGTGTTGGTCTTTATCGGTCGCAACTTGCCTAAACAAGCCATACACAATGCATTAGACAGTTGCAGGATCATTTAACATGCTAATGCGCTTAACCGGCGGGCGACTTTTCGATCCTGCCCAAGGCTTAAATGGCACAGTTCAGGATGTGTGGTTTCGTGATGGCCTGATAGTTTCCCCGCCTGAACCGGGTGTGTTGTCGGATGTGGATATTGATGTCTCCGGCAAAGTCGTCATGGCGGGCGCGATTGATATTCACAGTCATATTGCCGGTGGCAACGTCAATACCGCGCGTTTGTTACTGCCGGAACAACACCGCAACTTGATAGCCCGAAAACTCGGTCATGCTTTCAGCACCGCGCACTGGTCAAGCACCGAAACCGGCTATCGCTACGCACAGATGGGTTACACCAGTGTAGTTGAACCTGCGGTATTACCCGCTAATGCCCTGGATGCGCATTTACAAATGGCGGATATTCCGATTATTGACACCGCTGGCCTGGCGATTCTCGGTAACGATGATTTTTTACTGCGCATGATGCGCGGCAGAGCCAGCCAAAACCAAATCAACGATTATGTGGCCTGGACGTTACATGCAACTCGCTGTCTCGGGTTAAAGGTGATTAATGCCGGTGGCGCCAATGCCTTCAAGTCAAATGCGCGTAGTTTCGATTTGGATGACGTGGTCCCGGATTACGGGGTGAGTTCCCGGCACATTTTGCAAACCCTGCAACGCGCGGCTTGCGACATTCAACTGCCGCATCCGGTGCATGTACATTGCAATAATTTAGGCATACCCGGTAATGTCGATACCGCGATCGCCACCATGGAAGCCGCACAAGGCTTGCCCATGCACCTGGCGCATATTCAGTTTTATGGTTATGGCGCGGAAGGCGTTCGAGGCTTTTCATCGGCGGCGGCGAAATTAATTGACGGCTTTAACAAGCATCGCAACATCACTATGGATGTCGGTCAGGTGATTTTTGGCCAGACCGTAACCATTTCCGGCGACGTGATTGCCCAGTACAGTCGCCGTAACAATGCCTCACCCAACAAATGGGTGGTCTGGGATGCCGAATCCGAAGGCAGTGGCGGCGTTGTTCCGTACCGTTATCAGGAAAAAAGTTTTGTGAATAGCCTGCAATGGCTGATTGGCCTGGAAATTTTCTTATTAGCCGAAGACCCGTGGCGCTTGTTTTTTACCACCGATCATCCCAATGGCGGGCCGTTTACGCGCTATCCGTATTTAATCCGCTTGCTGATGGATGTTGATTTTCGTCTGGAATGTATGGACAGGCTAAATCAGGAAGCCGTGTCCATGAGCTTGTTAAAAGACATGAAAAAAGAGTTTTCGCTTTATGAAATTGCTGTTATGACCCGCACCGCCGCCGCGCGCATGTTAGGCTTGCATGATCGAGGGCATTTACTGCCCGGCGGCATTGCCGATATTGCCGTTTACAGCGAGCAAGCCGACAAGGAAGCCATGTTTACGGCGGCTGATTTGTTATTCAAAAACGGCGAATTGGTGGTTAAAAACGGCGTGGTTCAACAGCGCCTTCATGGCCGCACCCAAACGATACAAGCGCAATTCGACCCTCATATCAAACGCGACGTTCAAGCCTATTACGACCGGTTTTATAATTTAAGCCTGGATAATTTTACGGTGGGAGATGTCGGCTTTAACCAAACCGACAGTGAGCGCTTTGTGTTGCATGATTGTGGTCAACCTTATCTTGCGACTTCGGGAGATTAGGCGAAATGAACAAAAGCAAAGCCATCGAGCACATCCCGGTCATCGTCATCAGTGGCTTTTTAGGCAGCGGCAAAACCACGCTGCTTAACCGTCTGTTGCAGCATGCACCGAAGTCTGCGGTGATTATCAATGAATTTGGGTCTACGCCAATCGACCAGCAATTGCTCAGAGAGCATAACGTGCCGATGTCGGTATTGGCAGGCGGTTGCTTGTGTTGCCAAGTGCGCGGCTCGTTAACGCCGGTGTTAAAAAATTTGCGTATGGCCTGGGAGGCCAAGGCCGATAAACCGTTTGATCGAGTCATCATTGAAACCAGTGGCGTTGCCAATCCCGAACCGGTGCTGGATACCCTGATAAGAGAACGCTGGCTATCGGCCCGCTATCATCTGCATGGAGTGATTACGACGGTGTCGTCAGTCAGCGGTGCAGACAGGCTTGAGCGTTACGCCGAGGCTCAAGCCCAACTCGGTTGGGCAGATACGGTAGCGCTCACCCATGGCGATTTAGCCAGTACGGCACAACTGGCGGCGACCAGCGCCTGGCTTGATAAACTGGCACCGAGTGCTGTCAGATTGAATGTCGTGCAGGGGGAGGTAGCGCCTGATTTATTATTGGGTTTGTCAAAGAAAATTCGCCCGCTAGGTCAAATGCAAAATGATGTCGAGCATCGATTTAACAGCATCAGCCTTCAGCTGGATGATCCGATTGCCTGGCCGCGCTTACAGATTGCGCTGGAGTCTCTGCTCAACAAGCACCCGCAGCAGTTAGTACGTTTAAAAGGCGTTGTTTTTACACCTGAACACCCTGAGCCGTTATTGATTCAGGGCGTTAGCAATAAGCTTTATCATCCTGTGCGGCTGCCCGTTAGATCTACCGATGACGGTAAAGGTCGCTTGGTGTTTATTACCGCAGGCGATGTTACGAGTTTGGCCGAAGATTTAATGGCTATATTGCGTAATTAGTCGGCTTTCTGTCAGCAACCTGACGTTCAAAGAAGTTATAATTTTACTGTTTGAATGTCTGACCCCTTGCAGACATTCGAATATCGATTTAGGCTTCCAGATACCGGTCATTGGTAAAGTGGCAATAGTGACACAGTTCAGAGCAGCTATCTTTGATCCGATGCGGGATATTTATAAATTGCGTTTACAAGAAAAATGAAATACTCGTCAACGGCTTAAGCTCTATAACCTCGCTCGTGAAGATCATTCTCGGACAGCCCTTAGATTTTAGTGATACCGCTAAGTCACGGTGGTTCTGGCTGATGATGCGCGCAGAAGGTTTGCCACGCACCTATCGCAAATACCATAGATAACTATCCACTCCGCAACTTTCGAGGTATTCGAGCCATCAAACCGGTCTGGTTCAACCCAATCTTTCAAGGGTTTGACTAAATTGCACATACTGCATCTAACTGTTGTGTTTTTGCCGCGTTGCGTTGCCCTTGAGATCAGAATCTTGTTTTTACGAGATTCGCTACCTAAAAGAGTGTTCACGAAATGCACTAAACCTGATTCCTCTAGGGTTACCCGCATGTGCATGAGGCGACGTTCAGTCGGTGAGTCGCATCGGTATTCAAGCTCAATCGACTTCTTGCCAGAGCGCACCACCTGCAATAACGCTTGCACAAACTGTTGAGTGACGTTACCGCTGATAAAGTCAAACAATGGACGACCGATTACCTTAGACCCGATTAACTCAGGAGCATCGTTTTCCAAGGCAAAAATATCCCACTCGGAACCCACAGCGACAATCTTGTCCTGCTGAAGTTTCCCAGTTTTTCAGGAGCAAGAAATTTAGAACGCGAAAAAAAATAGTGAAAAAATTTCGAAAATTTTTTGCCACTCTTAATGCGTGTTAATTAATCCTTATGTAACTCGATTATTCTTTATAAACAACAACTTATTACTA
>CANNNN010000205.1 GCA_947506075.1 Methylococcaceae bacterium | reverse complement strand
GCGCCGTTATGACTGAACGTTACGGTTTCTGCGTAAGGCAGATACAACTTAACCTGGACGTGATTGTTTTTGGTATGACGCCCCAGAACTGAAAATGGATCATGATGCCGGGCTTCAGTGATTTTTATACAATCTTCATCAAGTGTATAGCTAGCTATTTTTGGCGTAGGGACAGTCGTCGATTTTTTTTCTTCTACCAAGTCGTCCGCTTTTTGCGATGGCAGGTCTAGACTGGGTTTTTCTTGTATCAGAACATCGGTAGATTTTTCTTTCACTAGGGCTTCGTTAGCTTGTTTTGGCACTGTGGCGGTTTTAGATTGTTTTTTCACTATGAATTGCCTCGGCGTAGTGGAATAATGGTCGCCGTCAATATTACCAAACACATCAAGAGTTGTCAGTCTATTCCACCATGGAGATGAAATATGTCAGCACCACACAATCACAAACATGATCATAATGTCAGCCATTTAACTCGCAATACCATTGCCTTAATATTAGCCGGCGGCCGTGGCTCACGACTAATGAATATGACCGATTGGCGCGCTAAGCCTGCAGTGCCGTTTGGTGGCAAGTTTCGAATCATTGATTTCCCGCTATCGAACTGCATAAACTCCGGTATCCGCAAGATAGGCGTTTTGACCCAATACAAGTCGGATTCACTGAACAGACATGTTCAGCAAGGCTGGGGGTATTTGCGCGGTGAGTTTGGCGAGTATGTCGACTTGTTGCCCGCTCAACAACGCCACGATGAAACCTCCTGGTATCAAGGAACTGCTGACGCGGTGTTTCAGAACATTGACATTTTGCGCAGCCGCAATCCCGAGCATATTTTAGTGCTGGCCGGAGACCATATTTACAAAATGGATTACGGCGCGATGCTGGCCGATCATGTTGAAAAAAATGCTGACTTAACGATAGGCTGCATAGAAGTATCGTTGCAAGACGCAACGGCTTTTGGAGTCATGGATGTTGATGAAAACCGTCGAGTCCGGGCGTTTGTAGAAAAGCCGGAAAATCCTCCTCTAATGCCGGGCAGAACTGATACTGCATTAGCGTCGATGGGTATTTATATTTTTAATGCTGGCTTTCTGTTTGAACAATTGCTGAAAGATGCAGACACCAAAGATTCTAGCCGGGATTTCGGCAGAGACATTATTCCTGCGGTGATCGACAAATATTTGATTAATGCCTATCCCTTTCTGGACTTACAAAGCGGCGAACAAAGTTACTGGCGCGATGTAGGTACTATCGATGCATACTGGAACGCCAATATGGAATTGATAGGCGTAAAACCGGATTTAAATTTATATGATAAAACCTGGCCCATCTGGACTTATCAGGAACAAACTCCACCGGCTAAATTTGTTTTTGATAGCGACAAAAGACGCGGCCAGGCAGTGGATTCCATGATTTCAGGAGGCTGTGTAATTTCCGGAGCAAAAGTCAGACATTCCCTGTTATTTTCGAATGTCCGCGTCAATTCGTACACGACCCTACAAGATTCCATTGTCTTGCCGGAAGTTAACATTGGTCGTCATTGCCGCATTACCAAAGCCATTATCGAAAAAGGCTGTGAAGTCCCGGAAGGCACAATCATTGGTGAAAATAGAACCGACGACGAAAAAAGATTTCACGTAAGCTCCGGCGGAGTCGTCTTAGTCACACCGGAAATGCTCGGCCAAAGAAGGCATTATGTAAGATAACGATCTGGCTCTAGGTTGTTGATGTATGGCAAGGGAAAATAAAACATTATGTTAGTTAAAAACAAATTGAAATTAGTCTTGTGCTGGCACATGCACCAACCCGAGTACAGGGATTTACAAACAGGAGAATTCCAGCTGCCGTGGACGTATCTGCATGTTATAAAAGACTATGTAGATATGATCGCGCATCTGGAAGCTGTTCCTGAGGCCAAAGCAGTAGTGAATTTCGCACCTATCCTGCTGGAACAGATTGAGGAGTATGCCCGACAAGTCAACGGCTATTTACGTGACCACAGTCCAATCAGCGATCCCTTATTGGCAACATTAGTCGCTCCAGACATGCCCGAAGATCCCGAGTTGCGCATGAAACTGGTAAAAGACTGCATGCGTGCAAACCGAGACAGACAAATAAACCGTTATCCGGCTTTTCAAAGATTGATTGAAATGGCCGGTTATCTGGAACAACATTATGCTTCTTTAAACTATGTCAACGGTCAATTTATCAGCGACATCCTGGTTTGGTATCATCTGGTCTGGATGGGAGAAACCGTAAAATTAACCGATAGTCGAATAAAACGTCTGATAGATAAAGGCGCCGATTATAGTCTGCATGACAGGACAGAACTGACAGAAGTGATTGCCGAGCAACTGACCCATGTTATCTGTAGATATAAGGAACTCGCCTTAAAAGGACAAGTTGAACTGTCAGTGACCCCTTATGCTCATCCTATCATACCGTTGTTACTGGATTTTAATTCTACCCACGAAGCCATGCCGGATGCTCTGTTGCCTGAACTTGAGTCTTATCCGGGCGGCGAACAGCGCGTCATGTGGCACCTTGAAAAAGGTGTACAGACCTTTGAGCGGTTCTTCGGTTTCAAACCCAAAGGCTGCTGGCCCTCGGAAGGTAGCATTTGCGCCCAAACCTTAAAAATATTGGGTGACTTTGGTTTTAACTGGGCAGCAAGTGGCGGTTCTGTACTGCATAATAGTTTTAATCTTCCTGAAAACCAGAAACAATCAGACATACACCATCCTTTTAAACTTAAAAAAACCAATCTAGCCTGTTTTTTTCGCGATGACGGACTATCCGATCTTATCGGCTTTGAATACTCAAAATGGCATGCCGATGATGCTGTCGGCGATTTGATCCAGCACCTCGAAAATATTGCCAATCATGAACCCGGTGACAAAGTGGTTTCAATTATCCTAGATGGCGAGAATGCCTGGGAATATTTCCCTGATAATGGCTTTCACTTTCTCAGTGCGTTGTATCAGCGACTGGCTAATCATCCGAGCATTGAATTAACTACTTTTTCGGAATGTTTGCAAAATAAGGCAGTCGTCAAACCCCTGGCAAAACTGGTTGCGGGTAGTTGGGTCTACGGCTCCTTTTCTACCTGGATAGGTGATGCAGATAAGAACCGTGGCTGGGATATGCTGGGCGATGCTAAACTGGTGTTTGACCGGGTAATTTCAGCTGGCAGATTAACGGATAAACAAATGCAACAGGCTGAGCTTCAACTGGCTGTTTGTGAAGGTTCCGACTGGTTTTGGTGGTTCGGCGATTATAATCCCGGCGAAGCAGTCAGTAACTTTGAAAAACAATTTCGACTTAATCTGACTAATTTGTACCGACTGCTGAATGAAGAGCCTCCTGCTTATCTGGCAATTTCTTTCACACTGGGTTGTGGCGCTCCGGCTATGGGTGGTGCGATGCGCCCAGGGGTTGAATTTTCCTAATTAATGGAAAGTAGGGTACGCATCGCCGTACCCTTCTAAAAAATTATCGATATATGACCGAAAGGTGCGCTTAGCGCACCCTTAATTTGACCAACGAGAGAACACTACGTGTGAATGAAATTCTAAATAAACGCCGCGCCGGCGTTCTACTGCACATTACATCATTACCGGGCTCAGGCAACCAGGGTGACTTGGGCCCGGATGCCTATAATTTTGTCAATTTCCTGCATGATTCGGGCGTCAGCGTCTGGCAAACACTGCCCCTGGGCATGACCCATGCGGACGGATCGCCCTATCAATGTTTATCAGCTCATGCCGGTAATCCGGCATTAATTGATATTGAGGGCTTAGTGAAACTGAACTGGCTACAATTATCCGAGCATTGCGAATCGTGCCAGGGATCTATAGCCTTTAACAAAAGCTGTTTGGTAGAAAAAGCTTATCATGGATTTTTAGAGCGCGCCGGACGACGGGACTGGGATGATTTTTCACGTTTTTGCCAGGAAAAGGCATTTTGGCTCGATGATTTTTCGCTATTTATGGTGCTTAGAAATCAGTTTAATCAACAATGCTGGAATCAATGGCCTGATGATCTGAAGGAAAGGGAACCGAAAGCGCTTAAGGAATCTCGTCACCGCTTAACAGCGGGAATTGAAGCGATTAAATTTGAACAATATGTGTTCTTCCGGCAATGGATGGCGTTGAAAACCTATGCTAATGAACATGGTGTGCTGCTGTTCGGCGACATTCCTATTTTTGTATCTTATGATAGCGCTGATGTCTGGGCCAATCGCGATAATTTTAAGCTCGATGAAGCAGGTGAAATGTTGGTTGTCGCAGGTGTACCGCCGGATTATTTTTCTGCAACCGGTCAGCGCTGGGGCAATCCACATTATGATTGGAAATATTTGAAAAAAACCGGGTTTAACTGGTGGCTTGAGCGGATGGGTACTCAGCTTGAGCAGTTTGACATTCTTCGTATCGATCACTTTCGCGGACTGGAAGCCGCCTGGGAAATACCCGCCGACGAACCTACCGCACAGAACGGGCAATGGGTAAAAGCACCTGGCAAAGCCTTGTTGAATGCGATAATAGCGCAATTCGGCTCCATTCCGTTAGTGGCCGAGGATTTGGGCATCATTACCGATGAAGTCGAAGCCTTGAGAGATGAATTTTCCTTGCCAGGCATGAAAATTTTACAATTTGCTTTTGGTAGCGAACCCGACAATCCCTATTTACCTGACCATTATGAAAGAAATTGCGTTGCTTATACCGGAACCCATGATAATGACACGACGCTAGGTTGGTTGCAGACCATTAGCGAAGACGAGAAAAATTACATTTACAATTATCTTGGTAATCCAGCTATGCCATTACATTGTGCACTATTGCAGGCCGCCTTGGCCTCGGTGGCGAATCTTGCCGTGATTCCGATGCAGGATATACTGGAAGTAGGTTCCGAGTGTCGAATGAATACTCCTGGTACGATGGGAGGCAACTGGAAGTGGCGTTTTCAATGGGATCAAATGTCAGCTGAGCGGGCGGGCAGATTTGCGTATCTCGTTAAATTGTTTAATCGCAAATAATTGTCCACGAAAGACACGAAAAACAAATCAAACTCCGCGTCTTTCGTGTTAAGCCTGAACAGTGTT
>CANNNN010000204.1 GCA_947506075.1 Methylococcaceae bacterium | reverse complement strand
ATCCGATAGCTTGTCTAAAATCAACCCTGCCAACTCTTGCCGGGATGCTGAACCATACTTCGCCAGAAAGGCTAAAATCGTGTCTTTGTAGTACGCATCATCAAATGCCCGGTTGCGAATATATTCTGTTTTGTTGCCGGTAGTTTTTGCGACTAGGGCGGCCGTAAAGTAATTTGGCTTGCGCCCTTCAATCAAACCAGCTTTCTTCAGCATGGCAGCAGCCTCGTCGGTGATACTTTGCCGCTTCTGAACCCTGTCCAGCAGTACCACGGTCGTCAATGGTAAATCTCGGCGCTCAAGCAGTAATCGAGTGTAATTCTCATCAATAACATGCCCATATATTTCCAAGACTACCTTATTGGCTTCAGATTTACTGTAGTCGGGCAAAGGAAAATAACGACTGCGCTGCGACAGGATCATCGTGCGAATGCCGAATCCAACCGTATCAATCATGTTCAGACTGACCATGGCCTGAGTTAACCATGGGTTACGGTAGCGGGTAGGCGTCTGCTCGCCATTAAAATAGTCTTCCGGCTTGCCGTCAAAAAAGCCACCGGCATTCTCAAAGACCAGTCGATCCAGTTTCTCGGTCACCATAATACGTGAGCGTAACTGGTAATCTTGGTGAGCAATACAGTTATGCAACGCCTCCAGAATAACCCTCGTATCATATTTGCTCACCTCGGTAGATAGTAATTGGTGCTCTGGGAACAGTTTGTAGCCAATATTACGGATCTGATGCAGGACTTGGGTTGTTGTCAGTAAAAAAGGCAGACCAAAGTGCTCGTAAGCCTGTTCCTCGCCCACCAGTTTCCAGGTAATTTGCGCCAGAGTTGGCAGGAAATGACTGGACTCGGCCTTTCCCAGCAACAACAGGGCAGTATGCGTGATTCTACCTTTAATGGTAATTTTTGCCTTGTCGAGAAAAGTGGCATCATCCCAGTTGGCGATTTCAGCGGCAAAATTGGCATTACGATGCTTCTCCGCAAACTTCTCCCGTGCCAAGGCCAATGCTGCCGGATCAAGATCCTCTAGTGTTGCTGCTTGTATAATCTCGGCTGACCAATCGTTGCTATTAATCGGCTCTGCCAGAATAGCATCTAGCCGCTCAGGTCGCATTTCAACCAATGCATCATCCAGGCGTTGCCAGGCCTTGTCATGAGCATATACAGGACGGCGCGGACGGTGCTGGGGAATATTAAAAATCCATACGATCTGGTTTGTATCATCGGCTTTTAAGACTTCGACCCAGAATCCTTCTGAATCCAGGTTCGGGCAGCGCCCCAGCAAGCGCTGGCGGATGTTTTCCGGCGTGTAGTCATGAAAACTTTGAATGCCGACAATACGTAACGTGGCATCTTCTACCCCAATGACCAGATGTCCACCCGCCATATTGGCGATTGCAGAAACATAACTGGCAATATCTTTGCCTTTATCACCGGTTACGGCATGAGTCAGGTTCTTGAATTCCTTCCACTCGCAAGCAGCGTTTTCCTTTGGATATTTAGCAAGCAAAAACTGCTGTAATTCTTGTTCGTTCATCCGACCTCTCGCAAATCAATCTGGCCGGTAACAGCGGCGGTAATCAATGCGCTACGGCGTTCTTTGAGCAGGTCAATGCTAAGTAGGGTTTTACTAATCAGTGTGTCGATATGAGCCGAGTCAGTTTCAATAGCAGATATGATCTCTAGTTGCTCTTTAAACGGAGGTAAGGCAACATTTAAATTAAGGATGACTGATTGTGCAATATTTACCATGGAGGCACTAGCACCATTTGCTTCGACTTCGACTTCACGCCGACCATATACAGAAATTAACATTGCAAGAAATGCAGGTGAAACTTTGCTGTTATTGACGATCAGTCTATATAACTTGTCGCAAATCATTAGTCGTGGGAAGTCTTCTGTAATTACTGCGCAACTTCCAACTAGCTCACGAGTGTTTGCCCGTGAAACTAAAACATCCCCTTTCTTTAAACCAAATTCAGGTTTAGGTGTCAATGTTAATGGTAGTGCTTTGTTTTCTGCCGCTCGAAATCTTTCTCCATTAACACACCCAACCTTCAAAACACCCCATTCATCATCAGCAGCAGGGTGAGATTCGCACTGAGGACTCCAGCCTTGGCCTATTGAGACGATTACACGTTTTACGTATGTGATCGCCCAATGTGCAGGTACCTCCTCTAGCCAAGGCACACCAGAATCCTTCATCTTCGCATTGGAGTCTAGGCCCTTGGTGACGGCATGGGTGATAAGTGCCTGCCGCTTCTCGCGCAGCAGTTCGATAAAGCGGGATTTCTTGTTAACCAGGCCGTCGATGCGAGTTGTTTCGAGGTCGAGATGGACTGAAATCTCTCTTTGCTCACTCAAAGATGGCGTAGCAATATTGAACCCCCTAATTTGCTCTATACTAAGAGCTGCTCGTGTAGATCCACTTGAGAAAAAATCAATCTGGCCATATGTACATCTAGCATCTAAAGCATATCTAAGATATTTTTGATCAATTAAATCGCTGGGCTTAATTAATACAAGCGTAGCTGATAGTGCCAGCCGACCATGAGGCTTAATGTGCCGTGGAAAGCCAAGAGTCCCTACTTTACAGAAGACTATATCGCCATCATCTATGGAGAAATTTTCTTCTTGTTTTATTATGGCGTGCTCTTCAATTTTCCTTGCGGTTAGGAAATTTACTGATCCATCATCATTAATATCCCTAATCCCAATATAAGGAAATCCATCGCCCAAAGCTAAAGTTGGTGCTCGATGATCTGGTTGTGGATCAATAACAGATGCAACATGGCATACCCTCTTAACTTGCCAATGTTCTGGCACATCACCCAACCAAGCGGCTCCAGAGTCCTTGTACTCCGGATATGGGTCGTAATGGCTCACGCCGTCACCTCATTCAGCAACTCGGCAATTTCCGCTTCCACGGCTTTCAGGTCGGTATCAATGTCTTGCAGCTTGCGCGGCGGCTGGTACTGATAGAAATAGCGGTTAAAGTTGATTTCATAACCGACGATGCCCACCAATCCGTCTTTCTCATCGCACTTGCCTTCATCAATCCAGGCATCCGGGATATGCGGAAGCACCTTGCGGTTAAAATAGTCTTGGATATTTTGGTTTAACGGCACATTTTCATTTTCGCGCAGGTCGGTATCGGACAGCAACTTGCCATCAGCATCTTTGACCGGCTCGGCCTCGGGGCAACGCTGACCGAAGCAGGTAAACAGGGCTTTCTGGCCGGCCTTACACAGCTTTTTCACTTTGGCGGCCTTAAGAAAACTGGGCAGATCATCAAAATGCTCACTCTGCTCCAACAAGGTGCCAAAGGCATCGATATGCTCTGCGCCATTGGTGTTGCTGTAGGCAGCTAGGTTTTCTGCTGTCACAGCGAAACGCAGACGCAACGGACGCTCGATGGTGATGCGTCGATAGCCGAAGTCAGTGGTAGCGAAAATCTTGGACATAGGACCATCGACAAAGCCATCGTGCTGCCGGGCAATTTCGGCAATTTGGTCTTCCGACAGCAGTTTGCGCTTACTGCCCAGGGATTTTCGCATCGGTGCATGCATCGGGGTGGCGTCAATCAACTGGACCTTATCTTTGCGGCGGGCTGGCTTGTGATTCGACAACACCCATACATAGGTGCCGATACCGGTGTTATAGAACAGGTCATTGGGTAGAGCTATGATGGTTTCCAACCAATCGTTTTCAAGTATCCAACGGCGGATTTCAGATTCTCCTGAGCCTGCACCGCCATTAAATAACGGCGAACCCGACAACACGATGCCAATACGGCTACCGCCTTGTTCCACCGGTTTACGTTTGGATAATAAGTGCATTAAAAATAGTAAAGAACCATCACCGACACGAGGCAGACCGGGACCGAAGCGACCGGCAAAGCCGAGGTTCTTTTTCTCTTCCTGTACCTGCTTTTGGACTTTTTCCCATTTTACTCCAAATGGTGGATTGGCCAGGCAGTAATCAAATTGCTCTTGTGGCAGCAGATCATTGGAAAGTGTATTGCCAAGCTTGATGTTTTTGGTGTCATAACCCTGGATCAGCTTGTCTGCCACTGAAATCGCGTAGGTCTCCGGGTTAAGTTCCTGAGCATAGGGAATCAACCTGGCATGGGGGTTCCACTCAGCGACTTGCTCAATCGCGGAGGACAGGAATCCGCCGGTACCCGCAGCGCAGTCATAGACGGTACGCACAACACCTTCGCCATTTAACGCGTCATGGTCAGTAGAGAATACCAACGTCGTCACCAAGCGCACCACGTCACGCGGAGTGAAAAATTCCCCGGCAGTATCGTTTGCGGATTCAGCAAACTTGCGGATCAGATGCTCGAACACCAACCCCATCTCATGATTACTGATGGCATCCGGATGCAGATCGATGGCTGCGAATTTCTGGGTGACTAAATACAGCAGATTGGCCGTTTCCAGCTTGGCAAGCCAGCCGTCGAAAGCAAAATGTTCAAACACCTGGCGAGAGTTGGCCGAGAATTTCGCGATGTAGTCTTCCAGGTTGGCGCGGGTGCTGGTGGAGCCTACCGTCGCCAAACTGAATTCGGAGATATTGTAAAAGCTCGCCTTGGCGGTACTGGGCAGAACCAGATCAAGATCGACCTGCGATTCCTTTAAGCCTGCATATTGAATTTGCACCTGACTACGAGTGGGTTCCAGGACACACTCTAAACGACGTAGCACGGTAAATGGAAGTATGATGCGGCCAAACTCAGATTGTCTGAAATCGCCGCGCAAAGTGTCGGCAACATTCCAGATAAAATCGGCAAGGTTTTGTTGGTTCATGGTGGATTTGTTGTAATCAAATTACTGTAGCCTACCATAGTCTTTCTGACAGGGTGCGAGTCTAAATTGATGATGTTTAGTTTTATTGGAGTACATGGCGACTAATACGAAAAACAAAGCTGACTAATGTAGTTTTTATACGAGGTATTTTTTAGACCATGCTACCAATCCATTAACTTAGCGAGCTTGATAATCGACGGCGAATTTCTTCGATTATTTCCTTTATAAATCTTAAGTCTTCAGAAGACACTGGCATGTGACTGTTCCAGCGTATCGCTCGCTGCTT
>CANNNN010000203.1 GCA_947506075.1 Methylococcaceae bacterium | reverse complement strand
TTGCTTTTTCTTCTTCTGTCAAAATAAGTCTTATTCGTTTTGCTTTGTTTTGCTTATTTTACAGAAGTAGGATATTTGAATATAGTGTCACGAACTTCCGGTTTGTTGTACTAGGTTCAATTTGATTCCACGAAGCCGGGCGGGGTTTGCAAACCTGCCAAAAAAGCTTAAAGACTTCGGCAATCTATAGAACGTGAGTAACTGGGCTGCAAACCTCGTCCCGCTTCATTGCGTATCTTGCGGGTGTTTTTTTTGCGAGTTGCCTAATACCGTCACCTACGTTCAATTTTAAACTGCTCCGCATCATAATGACTCAGTATTGCAGCTGTTTTTATGACTATGGCATGCAACGTGCTTTTCCCAAGTTAAGTAACCTTAAAATAGAAATCAACCATGTCATCTCAACGCCTTAATCTGCTCTCCTTTTCCGGAAAGATCAAAATTCTGCACATGTCGTGGCTGGCTTTTTTCATCAGCTTTGTGGTGTGGTTTAACCATGCGCCGTTGATGATGGTCATTGCCAAAACGCTGGGCATGAGCAATTCGGAAATAAAAACCATCCTGATTTTAAATGTCGCGTTGACGATACCGGCACGTATCGTGATCGGCATGCTGGTCGATAAATTCGGCCCTAAACGCACTTATTCGACGCTGCTCGCGACCGGCAGCGTACCCTGTTTTATGTTTGCCTTTGCCACCAGTTTTGAGCAACTGGCCCTGGCCCGCTTCCTGTTGGGCTTCATAGGCGCAGGCTTTGTAATCGGCATACGCATGGTCGGCGAATGGTTTCCGGCCAAACAAGTCGGCATCGCCGAGGGCATTTATGGCGGTTGGGGAAACTTCGGTTCGGCCGCTGCGGCCGGCGCCTTACCTGCGTTAGCGCTGATCTTTGGCGGCGATGAAGGCTGGCGTTATGCGATTGCAACGACCGGTGTCATGGCGCTGGTGTATTCGGTGATTTATTTCTTTGGCGTATCCGACACACCGAAAGGCTCGACCTACTTCAAGCCCAAAAAAGCCGGCGCGATGGAAGTCACCAGCATCAGGGACTTGTTCTTCTATATCCTGATGAGCATTCCGTTGTATGCCGCGTTGAGCCTGTTAACCTGGAAACTGTCACCGGCGGGCGTCAATCTGTTATCCAATTTCGCCGCGCTTTGCATTTATGTAAGCACCTGGGTTTTGTTTCTCGCAAACGTGTATAAAATCATCCACGTCAATGAAGAGCATCTGCAGCACCCGATAGAAGAAATTCATAAATACAAGTTCAAACAGGTTGCGATTTTGGATCTAGCCTACTTCATCACCTTCGGTTCTGAGCTGGCCGTGGTTTCGATGTTGCCGCTATTTTTCTTCGAAACTTTTCATGAATCGCAAGGCGTCAGCATGGTCGAAGCCGGTTTACTGGGCGGCAGCTTTGCCTTTATCAACCTGGTTGCGCGCCCCGCCGGTGGCTGGATCAGTGATAAATTCGGCCGTAAATTGTCGCTGAGTATTTTTGTGTTGGGTCTGTCTGCAGGTTATTTCTGCATGTCGCTGATAAACTCGGAATGGCCTATTGCCTTGGCGGTATTGGTGACCATGGCCTGTTCCTGCTTTGTATCGGGCGGTTGCGGTGCGGTTTATGCTATCGTTCCGTTGATTAAACGACGCATGACAGGACAGATCGCAGGCATGGTCGGCGCTTACGGCAATGTCGGGGGCGTGTTGTTTTTAACCCTGTTATCGCTGGTCACCACACCGGTATTTTTCATGGTCATCGCCGCAGTGGCCTTATCCGTGCTGATTGCGGTACAGTTCATTGATGAACCCAAAGGCCACATGGCGGAAGTTCAGGAAGACGGTACCGTGGAAATGATAGAGTTGAATTGAATCAGGCGGAAGACGAAAGGTTAAAAGATCCCGGTGAGATTTATTTACCCCAGCACACATCCTTCGCCTTTAGCCCAAAACCTTGAACCTTGAACCATATGTCCAAACTCCAAATCAGCATCGGCTCTGTCAGCGATAAAGGCATCAAACCGGAGAACGAAGATTTTTACGGTTTTTTAATTCCGGACGATGCCCAGTTGACCCATAAAGTCATTGCCGTTGCGATTGCTGACGGCATGAGCGGTAGCGATGACGGGCAGCAAGCCAGTCACTGCTGTGTGATCAGCTTTTTAAGCGATTATTACAGCACTCCGGACTCCTGGTCGGTCAAGCAGGCAGGGCAAAAAATTCTTTCCGCAACCAATTCCTGGCTATACAGTCAGGGGCGGATTCGTTATGAATCGACCAAGGGCATGGTCAGCACGCTCAGTATTGTCGTTCTGAAGTCCACCACGGCGCATCTTTTCCATGTCGGTGATTCCCGCATTTATCGTTTACGGCAGGGCAATTTTGAACAGCTAACCCGCGATCACCGGATCTGGATCAAGGAAAAAAACTACCTTAACCGGGCCATGGGCATAGAGCCGAACCTGGAAGTCGACTACAAGTCGCTGCCGCTGGAGAAAGGTGATCTGTTTTTGCTGACGACAGACGGGGTACACGATTTTATCGATGAAAAAAATCTGAAAACACTCGTTCAAGCGGGCACCGATTTAAGCTTGCTGGCCGAAAACATCCTGCGGCAGGCAGCTGCTAATAATAGCGATGATAATCTGACCTGCCAACTGGTCAGAGTCGATCAATTACCCGAAGCCAAGGAAGATGAGATTATTCGGCGTTATGCGAACCTGCCTTTTCCGCCACTGCTGGAACCCGGTATGGTGCTTGACGGCTATCGGATTGAAGAGGAATTGCATGCCACCAAACGCACTCAAGTTTACCGGGCCTTGGACATTCAAACCGGCACTCAGGTAATATTGAAGACGCCGTCCATTCTTTATGATGATGACACTTTTTATATCGAACATTTTCTGCATGAAGAATGGGCAGGAAAACGCATTAATCACGACAATGTACTGAAAATCCTCAGCCCCAATCGGGAAAAAAGCTGTATTTACTACGTCACCGAGTTCCTGGCCGGACCGACACTCAGGCAATGGATAAGCGATAACCCGAAACCCGAGATTAACGAAGCCCGGCTTATAGTCGAGCAGATTGCCAAGGGCTTGCGCGCTTTTCATCGCATGGAAATGCTGCATCAGGATTTAAAACCTGAAAATATCATGTTTGATCAAAACGGCATTGTTAAAATCATCGATTTCGGTTCGGTTAAAATCGCTGGCATCACCGAAATTGCGCCGCCAGACCATAACGAGACAGAGAATGTTCTCGGTACCTTAAATTACACAGCGCCTGAATATCACCTCGGGCAGCGCGGCACGGTAAAATCCGACCAGTTTTCACTGGGCGTCATCACCTATGAGCTGTTGAATAACGCGCTGCCGTTTGGCCAGGATCTACCCGAAAAACCGGACAAAATGAATCTGGCAAAACTGCGTTACGTACCCAGTATTCATCACAACGCGATGGTTCCGATCTGGATGGATGGTGCAATAAAAAAAGCCACGTCCATCGTTCCGCAATTTCGCTATGACGATTTATCGGAATTTCTGTATGACCTGTCCACACCCAATCAAAAATTCCTGAGCAACGAAGAATCCATACCGTTAATACAGCGCAATCCGCTATTATTCTGGAAAGTTTTGTCCATCCTATTGCTGTTCACCAACCTGGTTTTATTGTATTTGCTGACCTAGCCAGCCAGAACCGAAGATGCGGCTCTAAACAACAGCAAAATATATTGTTTGTTTAAAATGCGGCTACGGACTATCGAGTGATAATCCTAGAATAATGATATTTGTCCCGTCTAAAGCGGGTAGCCAAGTATAATGCCTAATTTTATCCGGCAGTCTGATGTCCACCCCTGATCTTATCAAGCAACTCACCGAGCAGTTAGCCCATTGTCTAAACCAGGACAGGCCGCAATTGAAACGACAGTTAGACCGCTGTCGCAGCAAAAAGTCAGTAGAGGAATTAAACGCGCTGGCCAGCAAGATTGAGCGTTCGGTCGCAAAGCGAAACAAACGCCTGGCCAGCATTCCGGCGCTGAGCTTTCCTGATTTGCCGGTCACCGGCAAAAAAGACGACATCGCCAAGCTGATACAAGACAACCAGGTGGTGATCGTTTGCGGCGAAACCGGTTCCGGCAAGACCACGCAATTGCCGAAGATTTGTCTGTCTATAGGCCGGGGTGCGGCCGGTTTTATCGGCCATACCCAGCCCCGGCGTATTGCCGCGCGCACCGTCGCCGACCGTATCGCCGAAGAACTTGGCGAACCTATGGGCAAGTCGGTCGGTTATAAAATCCGCTTTAACGATAAAACCCATGCCGAGTCCTTGGTCAAACTGATGACCGACGGTATTTTGCTGGCCGAATCGCAGAATGACCCTTATTTAAGTCAATACGATACGATCATTATCGATGAGGCGCATGAGCGCAGTTTGAACATCGATTTTCTGATCGGTTACATGAAATGGCTGTTGCCTAAACGGCCCGATTTAAAGCTCATCATTACCTCGGCAACGATTGATACGCAACGCTTTTCCACGCATTTTAATAATGCGCCGATTATCGAAGTGTCGGGGCGGACTTATGCCGTGGATCAGCGTTATCGTCCTATCGTGACCAAGCAGGAGCTTGGTAAAGACGGGAAAGTTGCAGCCGAGGATTTAGATGACACCGGCGACGACTTGCAGAATGCGATACTCGATGCCGTTGATGAACTGTACCGGGATTTACGCGGCGACATATTGATTTTTTTGAGCGGCGAGCGGGAAATCAGGGAAACAACGGAGTCGCTAAAGAAACATCATCCGACACTCTATGAGGTTTTGCCGCTGTATTCAAAACTCAGCGTCAGCGAGCAGGAACGTGTGTTCAAACCGAAGGGCGGTAAATTACGCATTGTGTTGGCGACCAACGTCGCGGAAACGTCGTTAACGGTGCCCGGCATCCGTTGCGTGATCGACACCGGCCATGCGCGGATCAGCCGCTACAGCCATCGCAGTAAAATCCAGCGATTGCCGATTGAGCGCATCTCGCAATCATCTGCCAATCAACGGGCAGGGCGCTGCGGTCGTGTCGCCGAAGGCATTTGCATTCGGCTATATTCGCAC